>NZ_DAMBSA010000004.1:0-34776 GCF_032054795.1 Pantoea sp. CTOTU49201 | reverse complement strand
AGTCCAGTCCGGCAGCTGTGCGTAGTCATCTTTGGTCGCGCCATCGTGGCTGCCGCCAATCTGCGAAATCATTGCCATGCCTGTTTGTGCTAAGACCGCCTGATGGAAGAAGTCGGCCAAACCAGCTGGCGTCAGCTGCTGGATTTGCTCAATCGCTTTTTCACGCGTATCGAAAGCAAAGTTCTGACGTTTAAAGTCACGGTTAAAGCGGTTCGCCTCTTCATCCAGCGTTTGCGGGCGCTGCTTCATATCGTTAATTAGCGCCTGCTGATACTGGGCAAAATCTTCCGCTTTCATGCTGCGCAGACGCTGTTCCGCCTGCGGATAAAACGCCTGGAAACGTTGCAATAAAAACGCCGGTTGCTTGCTGTTACTTTGCAGCAGGAAACCGATGCCCCATTGGCGACCAATCGGCATCTGATATGCAAACACCGCGTAGCCGAGCTGCTCTTCGGTACGCAACTGGTTGTAGAACCAGGGTTGGACGATTTGGCTCAGCATGGTGCTGTTGGCCATGCTTTGATATTCGCTATAGCCCAACGGCACATACAGCGCGGCCAGCGCAGAATCGGTGCTGCTGCCGGCTTTTTGCAGGTTGGCCTTGATCGCTTTATCCACCGACACATAATCACTGTGCCAGTAGCCGTGGCCATCGCTCTGCAGCTGCTGCTGCAGCTCATTGCCGAGCTGTTTCACGCGATCGCCAGAGAGATTACCCACCACCATCATCTCCGGCGTTGCATGATGAATCAGCGCATCGCGGTAATCGGTAACCTCTTTCAGCGTGATGTCCTTCACCAGTTTGCGGCGCGTTTCACGTTGGGTGTAAGGCAGCTGCGACAACATCTGCATCGGCTGAATCGCCTGCTCAAACGCTTTGCCCTTCTCTGCTGCTTCCAGTCGATCCAGATACCAGGATTTGGCCTGCTCCAGCTGCTGCTGATCCGGCGTAAAGGTGGCGTAACCTTCCACCAGCTTTTTCAGCAATTCCGGCAAACGCTGGGTAAAACCGCTGGCGCTAAACACGATGCCATCATCTTCCCCGGTGGAGAAACTGATGCCGCCAACCGAGGCCTGCGAATTCAATTCATCCAGCGCCAGGCTGGAGAGATAGTCATTTAACCCAAACAGCACTTGCTGGCGCGCATCGCTGATCGCCGATTTGTTGCGCAGCGCCAGGGTGATAGCGGCTTTCGGTTCACTGGCAAACTGCTGACTTGGCATCCAGTAAATGCGCATGCTGTCGCCATTGGTCAGTGCGACCGGATGATCGTAGGTTTTGCCATCGGAGGGAATGATGGCGAAATCCGATGGGATGTAGGGATTCAGCGTGGGCATCGACAGCTGAAGCTGCGCGGCACGTTGCTGCCAGTCACTGAACTGGGCATCGCTGATTTTGTCCACCTGATAGGGCGCATTCACAAAGTAGGCCTCTTTGTTATGCGGCTCCTGTGGGCTGATGTACCAGATACGCGCGTTCTGCGGCGTCATCTCATCGAGACGCGTTTTGATTGCGGCGGGATCGAACTGATCGGCCAGATAAGGCGCATCCAGCGTGTGTTCAACCGGCACGCGCAGCATGGTATCCACCAGCCACTCAATGTAATCCATATCGCGGGTAATTGATGGATAACGGAAATCCAGCGCCAGCACGTGGGAGACTTCATCGAAGTACTCTTTGCTGATGCCTTTGCTGCGCAGCATATCGAGGTAATTGAACACCGCAGCGACCACTTCATCGCGCTGCGCCAGACCTTTGTCGGTTAACGAAACGCTGATAGCGAAGACGCCGCTGTTGCGCTCGGTCATCGGGTCAGCACCGGCGCTGACACCATCCGCCAGCCCCTGCTTTTGCAGCCAGTCGTTGAGAGTGTTTTTACTGCGATTGCCGAGAATGTAGCTGATCAGCGTATCGGTTTTGCTGCGGAACTGGCCGCTGTTGTTCGGAATGCGGAACTCAATTTTTAACTGCTTGCGCGGCTGAGCGGGCACGTAATGGATAATGATGCCCTTCTGCGCGTCGGTCACCACCGGCACGTCAATCTCTGGCACGGTGGTCTGATGATTAGCCACCCGACCAAAGGTTTGTGCCGCAATGTCGGCCATCTCGGGCAGCGGCTTGTTACTGTAGATCACCGCCTTCATCAGATTGGCGGAATAATGGCTGTGATAAAAGTCGGTCAGCGCCTGATGCAATTTGCTGTCCGGCTTATCGCTCAACGTATCAAGGTTGCCACCGGAATAGCGCGAGCCAGGATGCGCGGGATTGAGGGTTTCTGCGCCCACCTGCGCCATGCGCAAGCCATCGCGCGATCGAGCCATGGTGAGTTCTGCGTTGACCGCATGACGCTCACGATCGGCATTAACCGGATCGAGCAGCGGTTCAGCAATCGCATCGGCCAGACGATCGACTGCAGGCTGCAACGCACTGTTTTCCACTTCCAGATAGAACGCCGTGCGATACGACGCGGTGCTGGCATTGTGGCTGCCGCCATTTTTCTTCAGGAATTCGGCGAGATTATCAGGCTGCGGATAACGCTTTGAACCCATCAACACCATGTGTTCGAGATAGTGCGCCAGACCCAGTTGCTGATTAGGATCGTCCAGCGAACCAATCGGCAAGGTCAGCGCCGCCAGTGATTTCGGTGCCTCGGCATCCGAGACCAGCAGCACGGTCATGCCGTTGTTTAACGTAATCGCCTGGTAACTACGTGGATCGTGATCGCTTTTACGAATGGTGTCATTGATGGGTTGCCAGCCGCGATCGGTATCGGCAAAGGCATTCAGCGCTAACGTGCTCAGCAGCAGCGCTCCAATCCAGCGTGCGTAAATCCGCATTTAAACCCCTTACGTTACCCTTTTCCGCTGGCTGTGTGCCCAGCGGTGAAATAGACAAACTTTCTTATCGTGTCAGGAACAACCCCAAACGAGGCTGTATTCCCTTGCTATTCATCATTTTGATGCGCCAGGCGCACCGGTAAATACCATTGGCGTGCGGCGGCAGTAATCGCCTGCACGGCTTCATCATCCAATGAGCGACTCAGGCGCTGCAGATAGGGATCGCTGCCCTCGCCTTCCACCTGGAAACCACCCTGCCAGGCTTGTAGCAATTTGTTAAGTGCCTTTTTCTGCGTTGCTTCGTCTTCCAGCAGCTGGAGAGACTTGCTATCAAAGCTGGCTTCCAGCCAGGCACCGCCGGATTTATTCAGCAGCATCAGCGGCTGGACTAAACCGGCCTGATAACCCGAAACATATTCATTTAGCAGCGACAGCGCCTGTTCAGCAGGCAGCGCCGCGAAGCGCCAGTGACTCTGTTTACGCCCGTACATGCGGCTCTCACCGCTGCCGCCCAACGCGCAATACACCAGATGCTCCAGCCATAGCAGCAGACCATCATTCATATTCAACACGCCCGGACGCCAGCGTAGCAGGCCATCAGCTTGCACCTGCGTCAGCCAACCGGTCAATTGCACTGCGCCGAGCGTTAGATTGATTTCCCAACTTTCGGCGGGCTGGCGCTGGCCGCTCACCTCGGCGGCCACTTCCTGCATCTCTTCGGTCTGGCTCTGCCAGAAAAGTTCCCCGAACGCGCCATAAGGCAGATTGCCTGCCGCGCGATGCCGCGCATACAGCTGCGCCGGATCGTCACCGTTGACCAGCGTATTCAGCAATTGGGCGTTGATTTGGTAGCGTTCGAGGCTATCAGGCGCGAACGGTTCGCTGTCGGGCAGCTCACTCTCTTCCATCCAGAAAGCCACCCCCAAGCGCTGCTGGAACCAGGCGCGCACCGGATGACGCCAGAAGCGCAGCAGTTGCTCCAGCGACAAGGTTTCTAACGGTGCTGGCAGCAAGGGCTGCACAAAATCCGGCTGTGCCACGCCGCTGCCGCTGGCCGCTGGCAGCCACTCCGCAGCAAAGCTTTGCCCGGGTGCGCCCGGTTGGAAGTTCTCTGCGGCAAACGGCATGCGGCTATGCAGCTTTTGCAGATGTTCGCGCACGCGTTGCTCGCTGATATCGGGTTCAAGTGCCTCATCACCCGGCAACCGGAAGCTTTGTCCCAGATAATCTACTAGCTCGCTCACTAATACCGATGGATAGCGCTCCGTGTTGTCCTGAATCGCCCGGCCAATGTAGCTGATATAGAGCTGCTGCTGCGCCGAGATCAGCGCTTCGAGGAACAGATAGCGGTCATCGTCGCGGCGGCTACGGTCGCCTTTGCGCATCTGTTGCTGCATCAGGTCGAAACCCAGCGGTGCTAAAGTGCGCGGATAGACGCCATCGTTCATGCCCAGCAAACACACCACTTTGAAGGGAATCGAACGCATCGGCATCAGCGTACAGAAGTTGATGGGTCCGGCGAGAAAACGTTGGCTGATGCGCTGTTGATCGAGGCGTGAACGCAGCTCATCGCGCAGCAGCGTAACCGGAATCGGCTGTTGATACGCCGCCTGCATGCCCTGTTCGATAATCTGTTTCCACTGGGTTTCCACCAGCAGTAGCGCGGCTTCACTTTCGGCGTCTCCGCTAAAGAAGCACTCAATCAGCTCACGGCACAGCGGCTGCCACTCTGCCAGCGTGCGTTCTTCTGCCAGACGCGCACGCCACTCTTCCAGTCGCGATAGCAGTTCAGCCAGATGACCCGCCAGCTCAGCGATCAAACCACTGGACTCGTCATACGGCAGAATACCTTGCCAGTCACCGTTGCGGCTCTCCAGCGAATAGCCAAGCAGCATGCGCTGCAGGCCGAAGCGCCAGGTGTGTTGTCCGGTTACCGGCAGCGCCAGCGCTTCCACGCTGGCATCATCCAATCCCCAGCGAATGCCGGATTCCATCACCCAACGGCGCAGCAGTCGCAGCCCGCTTTCATCCACCGAGAAGCGCTGCGCCAATGCGGGAACCTCAAGCAGCGCCAGCACATCTTCGGAGGCAAAGCGACTTTCAGGCAGCGACAGCAAGCTGAGCAGCGCCAGAATCGCCGGATGCGCCTGACTGGCGCGGCGGTCGGAAATGGCGAACGGCAAATAGCGTTCGCTCGGCGCGCTGGCAAAAGCGGCCTGAATAAAAGGGGCGTAGCTGTCGATATCCGCCACCATCACGATGATGTCACGCGGCTTGAGTTCGGGATTGGCCTCCATCAGCGTGAGCAGATGATCCTGCAGCACTTCAACTTCACGCTGGGCGCTGTGGCACACCTGCAACGTGATGGAACGATCTTCAGGATCAAGCAGGCGTTTCTCGGCGCTGTTCGCCAATTCTCCCGCATTAAGGCCAATGACCGCTCTATCGTCCAGATTGAGCAGATCCGCTTGCAAGCTGTGTAGCAGATTGTCTTGAGGGACTTCTTCAAAGTACTCAAAGTCATAATCTGCTGAATCCATCTGGCTGAGTAAAAAGAGATTATCTCGCCCCAACTTACCCCAGGATGCCAGCAATGGATTCGTCAGTTGCTGTTCACCAAGATCGTTAAACAGCGCAGGGGCTGTCTTCGGATCGCTAAATAACTGACGAGTTTCGTCAGAATAAATGCGTGAACGTTTACGGCTTTGCAGCTTAGCGAGGAAAGCATAGTCCTGAATATCGCCCCAATACTCGCGGCAGGGATTAGTGAATAACAGATGAATATCAATGTGCCGACCCAGCGCTTCTAGCGCCTGCAGATAGACCGGCGGCAGCGCGGAAATACCGCAAATAAATACGCGTTGCGGCAAACCCGGCGGCGGCGTTTGCGCCTGTTCCAGCTTTTGGATAAAGCGTGCATAGAGATTGGCGCGATGCCACATCGGTTGGCCCAGGCTCTCGGTAAACTTAACCAAATCCCGCCACAGCGGCGCCTGCCAATGCTGCGATTCACCTAAGCCATCAATTAGCTCTCCGCGCTCCCAACTGTTAAGCCAGTCCGAGCGATACACCAGATATTGGTCAAACAGGTCAGCAACGCGGGCGCTGAGCTGATACAGCTTGCGTTTGTCGTCGTCATCATTGAGGTAGTGACGCAGCGGCTGGAATGCATCCTGCTCCAGCAAAGTTGGCAAGCGATGCATCAGCTTCCAGCTCATGCTGGCTTTGGTAAAGGCGCTCTCTTCAGGAATATCAGGCAACACCCTGACGAACATGTTCCAGATAAAACTGGCGGGCAATGGAAACTCAATATTAGCGGCAATACCAAAATCGCTCGCTAGTTCCATTTGCAGCCACTGCGCCATGCCCGGGCTTTGTACCAATACTTGCTCTGAAGCGAGTGGATCAGTCAGCGGTTTACTTTTAATCAGCGTTTCCGTGATTTCTTTCAACAAATTAAGCTGATTTGAGTGATAGACCCGGAACATATTTCTCCTAAACACAAGACAACAACGCAGCCGAGCCACTCTACCGTTTATCACCTGCGATGCCTACCGCTAGTGGCAATTGAGCTGCGCCAGTGAGGCGGAACGCTGCTGTGGCCCCGTAACCGTGACGCGTTCCAGCGTGCAGCCGCCCGCCAGGCTCTGCTGCTGGCGCTGACTCTGCCAGCCCTCAACCTCACGTCCAAGCAACGCCTGACCGGCAACACGCCACGCCTGACGCTGCTGCCACTGCTGGCTGAAACCCAGCGCCAGCGCGCGATGATATTGCAGCAACGTGCTGATGGTCATCGCCAGCAACAGCATCGCCACCAGCGTTTCCGCAAGGCTAAAACCCTGCTGCTTCTGGCTGGCACAGCGTCGGCTGCGACAGCGGACAGTAATCGATCCAGCCATGCGCTTGCGACTGTGGTTGCGTGTTGGGGATTGATACCCAACGATAGAGCCACAGCACGCGCCCTTCTCCATGTCCCGATAAAAGCGCATTGTCATCCTCCATACGTAGCAGGCAGCTTTGCCACTGTTCTGCTGTCCATTGCTGACATTGCCAGCCGGTGGCCTGCGGCCAGTTTTGTACGCTGCCCCACTCCAACGCCGCCTGCGCCTGCCAGAAATCCTGACTGTGCAGCTGCTCGTCAGCCACTAATATCATGCTTTGCGAAAGCTGCGTTCGCGTGGCGTGTAGCGTCAATCCGCCCATCAGTAACATCATCAGCACCATGCCCAGCGTACTATTGCCGCGCTGCTTCACAGATTGATTCCTTCAATCCAGTTTTCCAGCTCCACGCTTTGGCTGTTGGCGTGTCCCGCCAGTTGCAGCACCAGACGCGTTCCCTGTCGTTCAAGCTTGAAGACATCGATGGTGAGAAACGCCGGATCGGAGAGTTTCTCCCAGCCGCTGCTATTGCACTCATCCACGCCACGCTGCATTTCAAGCTGTCCGCTGCGCAGCCGATAGCCGTAATAGTCACTTTCGCTGTGGCCCACGCCTTCCCAACGCCCGTTGCTGTTCTCATCCCAGCGCAGTAAAACGCAGCTGCCGCTGGCGGCGATCGTTAGCGCCGAACCGCTGCACTGGCCGTGGCAATAGCCGGCACGACGCAGTGCTTTTTGCAGCGTATTGGCGATCTGCTGCAGCTCTTGCTGCAACTGCACGCGCTGTTGCAGGCGCAGATTTTGCTCCAGCAGCAGCGGTAAAAACCGCCCAACGCTGACCATCAGTACCGCGCCTATCGCCATGGCAATCAGCATCTCCAGCATGCTGAATCCACGTTGCGCTATTCGCATCCTTTTTCTCCCGGCTGGCAGGCACGGATGCGCGCTCTGGCGGAGATGATTAAGCGCCAGCGCCCCGCCGCACTGGCGAGATCAATGCTGCCGGGACGCGCAACATCACGCCGACCATAAAAACCAATGTCACCGGTAATGGCGACAATGCGCACACTGTCGTGCGGCGGTTTAAATAACCAGCGCGAGGGCAATGCGCAGCCTTCTGCAGGTTTCGGTCCCGCGCCCAGACAACCGTTTTCACCGCTTTGTAACCACAGCGTTAGATCGCGATTGTGCCAGTTTGCATGGGCGCGCAGGCGCAGCAGAAATCCCTGCAGTTGCAGTACGCTGTCGCGCAGCTGTTGATACTGCTGCCAGCGCTGCCAACCTTGCAGCGCGCCAACGCTGAGTATGCCGGCGATCACCATCACTAATAGCAGTTCGGGCAAGGTGAAGCCGTGGTTATCGTTTCTGTTCATGGCGGATAATGTGCCCAGCGGCATGAGGCTGAACAAGCGAGGGAAATCAGCGTTGGGAAACGTTGCGCAGGGAATCGGTTGAGGTGTGCAGTGGGATACAGCGTTTTGTGAGGCGGGTTCAGGATTGAGGTTTGGTTGAGGAGAGGTCGCCATGAATGGCGACCCTACTAGAGTGGCGTTAAATTGCGACGGGCGCTTTAATCGCTGGATGCGGATCGTAACCTTCAATCTCGAAATCATCGAACTGATAATCGAAGATCGAGGCCGGTTTACGCTTGATCACCAGCTTCGGCAACGGACGCGGTTCGCGCGTCAACTGCAGGCGTGCTTGCTCTAAATGGTTGCTGTACAGATGGGTATCGCCACCGGTCCAGACAAAATCGCCCACTTCGAGATCGCACTGCTGCGCCACCATATGCACCAGCAGCGCGTAGCTGGCGATATTGAATGGCAGACCAAGGAAGATATCGCACGAACGCTGATACAGCTGGCAAGAGAGCTTGCCGTTCGCCACGTAGAACTGGAAGAAGGCGTGGCAAGGTGCCAGCGCCATTTGATCCAGCTCGCCCACGTTCCACGCCGAGACGATGATGCGGCGCGAATCCGGGTCACGCTTCAACTGCTCAATCACTTTACTGATTTGATCAATCTCTTCGCCCGAGGCGCTGCCCCAGCTGCGCCACTGCTTACCATACACCGGACCAAGATCGCCGTTCTCATCTGCCCATTCGTCCCAGATGGTGACCTTGTTCTCTTTCAGATAACCGATGTTGGTCTCACCTTTCAGGAACCACAGCAGCTCATGAATGATGGAGCGCAGGTGCACTTTCTTGGTAGTGACCAGCGGAAAACCGTCCTGCAAATTGAAACGCATCTGGTGGCCAAAGATGGAGAGCGTGCCGGTGCCGGTACGGTCGGCCTTTTCTGCGCCTTCATTCAGCACATGTTGCATTAGGTCCAGATACTGTTTCATTTTACCTCACGAGTTTGTTGCTGCGGGCGACGACGATACGCCCAGATCATCATAATCACACCGGCCAGAATCATCGGGATCGACAGAATCTGTCCCATGCTGACGCCGCCTTCAAACAGGCCAAGCTGCGCATCCGGCTGGCGGAAAAACTCCACGATAATGCGGAATGCGCCGTAGCCAATCAGGAACAGGCCCGAGACGCTGCCCATTGGGCGCGGCTTGCGGATAAATAGGTTGAGAATGATGAACAGCACGATGCCTTCGAGGCACAGCTCATACAGCTGTGACGCATGACGCGGCAGCACGCCGTAGGTGTTCAGCAACTCCTGGTACTGCGGATTATTGGCCGCCAGCGCGATATCTTCGCTACGTGAACCCGGGAATAACATCGCGTATTTAAAATCAGGTGCCACGCGGCCCCACAGTTCGCCGTTGATGAAGTTACCGAGACGACCGGCACCCAAACCAAAAGGGATCAGCGGTGCAATGAAATCCGCTACCTGGAAGAAAGTACGCTTGGTGCGGCGTGCGAAAATCAGCATCACCACAATCACACCAATCAGGCCGCCGTGGAACGACATGCCGCCATCCCAGACCTTAAACAGATAAAGCGGATTTTCCAGGAACAGCGGCAGGTTGTAGAACAACACATAGCCGATACGTCCACCGAGGAATACGCCGAGGAAGCCCGCATACAGCAGGTTTTCCACTTCCTCTTTTTTCCAGCCGCTGCCAGGTTTGTTGGCGCGTCGCGTCGCCAGCCACATGGCAAATACAAAGCCCACCAGATACATCAAGCCGTACCAGTGAAGCGAAACCGGTCCGATAGAGAAAATTACCGGATCGAATTGGGGAAACGAAATGTAGCCGTCAGTCATCTTTCACCACTGTTTTTTTCTGCCCTGAAACGGGTCTGGCTAAGGGTTCACATAATAAAAGGCCGCGCATAATAGCACAGCCACGTTTAACACAGGTCGCGAAGATGTAACCGTTAACGCCCGCCGCGAATCAAACCACCTAAACCACGGCGCTCCATAAAGGTGGAGACCAGATGGCGCACTTCCGAGGCGGTATGCGCAGCCAGCCCATGCTCGCTAAGCTTCTGCGCCTCTTCAAAGTCGAGATGACGCAGCAGATATTTCACCCGCGGTACGTTCTTGCCGTTCATGCTGAGATGGTGATATCCCATGCCCACTAACAGTGCGACACACATGGGATCACCGGCCATTTCACCACACAAGCAGAGCTCCAGTTTGGCCTGGCGGGCTTCGCTGGCGATAGTATGCAGCGCCCGCAGCATCGCTGGATGCAGCGAATCATACAGGTTCGCTACGCGCGTATTGTTACGATCGACCGCCAGCAAATATTGCGTCAAATCATTGGTGCCGACGGAGACAAAATCCACGCGATCCGCCAGATGCGGGATCATAAACAGCATCGACGGCACTTCAATCATGATGCCAATGCGCGGCTTAGGAATCACATAGCCGAGCATCTCTTCCACTTCGCGGCCAGCACGATCGATCAGACGACGCGCATCATCGATCTCGTCGATGTGGCTTATCATCGGCAGCAGAATGCTTAAGTTGCCAGACGCCACGTTGGCGCGCAGCATGGCGCGCACCTGCACCAGGAAGATTTCAGGCTGATCGAGCGTTAAGCGAATGCCACGCCAGCCAAGGCACGGATTCTCCTCGCTGATTGGCATATACGGCAGCTGTTTATCCGCGCCGACATCCAGCGTACGCAGCGTCACCGGCTTGTCGTAGAACAGCTGCAGCATGCCCTGATATTGCGCCACCTGCTCCTCTTCGGACGGGAAGCCGTTGTGCAGCATGAACGGAATTTCGGTGCGGTACAGACCGATGCCATCCACCCAGTTATCCAGCGCCTGCTCGTGTTCCGGGCTGAGACCGGCATTCAGCATCACCTGAATGCGCTCACCGCTTTTCAGCTCGCCGGGCTGCTCGACCACGCCTTCGGCCATTTTGCTCAGCGCGTTCTCTTCGCTGATCAAACGCTGATACTCCTGCACCAGCACCGGTTCCGGATCGATCAGCACTTCGCCGCGATAGCCATCAACAATCAGTAAGCGTTTGTTGAGCTGCGCCGGCAGGATATCCGCGCCCATCACGGTGGGAATGCCCATTGCGCGCGTCAAAATCGCCGCATGCGAGTTGGCGGCACCGTCGCGCACGACCACGCCCGCCAGACGCTCCTGCGGCAATTCAGCCAGCGTGGTGGCGGTGAGTTCATCGGCGACTAACACGAAGCGTTCCGGCCAGGCATTGGTGCCGACCAGCGAATCATCGAGGTGGAACAGCAGACGTTGACCGAGCACGCGCAGATCGCCGGCGCGCTCGCGTAAATATTGATCCTGCAAGTTGGCGAACTGCTCGGCGAACTTCTCGATCACCGTTTTCACTGCCCACTCGGCTACCGATCCGCGCTCGATCTCATCAAACAGATCTTTTTTCAGGCGCGCATCGGTAAGCAGGTGCGAATAGAGATCGAAGATCGCCGCGCTCTCTTTCTGCACGCTGGCAGCAAAGCGTTTACTGAAGCGGCGGAATTCGTTGCCGGCCTCGCCCATCGCCAGCACCAGACGCTCGCGTTCACGCTGCACGTCGAGCGTGGAGGCAGCAGAAACCTGATCGAGCAGCGGTTGGGTTTCATCCACCCAACCCGGCGCGACCGCCACGCCAGGCGCAGCGGCAATGGCTTTTACCCGCGTCTGACGGAATTGGCCGAACAGTTGACCGAGCTGCGACTGCGACAGCAAGCCCGCCATTTGCGTGGCGAGCGTGACGAGGAAAGACTCTTCGCTTTCATCAAACTGACGGTGTTCGCGCTGCTGGATAACCAACACGCCAAGCAGCTGGCGACGGCTGATAATCGGGACGCCGAGGAAGGAGCGATAGCGCTCCTCTTTAACAGAAGGAATGTATTTGAAGCTGGGATGGCTTTGCGCGTCGGCGAGGTTGATCGGCTCAGCTAAGCGTCCAACAAGGCCAACAATACCTTCATCAAACGCCAGCGTGACCGTACGACCACGCGGCTTTTTTAGCCCGCGTGTCGCCATCAGGTAGTAGCAACGACGATCGTGATCGGCGAGATAAACCGAGCAAACCTCGGTTTCCATCGCAAGGCAAATTTCGTTTACCAGAATGTCGAGTGCTTCATTCAGACGTGGAGCACTCGCCACTTTCTCTACAATTTCGCGTAACTGAGTGAGCATAAAGGGCGTGGCCTATCCTCTTTTACGTCGTTGGGCGGCGTTATTACGCTGCCCCGCACTCTCCTGCATAGACATCACTACGCCCGCGAATTCTTTCATTACGCGGCGATAAACATCGCGCTTGAAAGAGACCACCTGACGTACCGGATACCAGAAGCTAACCCAGCGCCAACCATCAAACTCCGGCGTGCTGCTGTGCTGCACATTGATTTCCGCGTCACTACACATCAACTGCAGAAGAAACCACTTTTGTTTCTGGCCGATACACACCGGCTTTGTGTCCCAACGCACCAAACGTTTTGGCAACTTGTAGCGTAACCAGTTTCGGGTTGAAGCAAGTATTCGAACATCTTTGCGGTGTAAACCCACTTCTTCGAACAGTTCGCGATACATCGCCTGTTCAGCAGTTTCACCCGGATTGATGCCTCCCTGAGGAAATTGCCAGGAGTGCTGTCCAAAGCGCCTGGCCCACAACACTTGTCCTTGCCTGTTACAGATTACGATACCAACATTCGGGCGGTAGCCATCATCATCGATCACTGGACTACCTCAAAGCTAAATTTGAATAGCCTGATTGTTTCACACTCCTTACAGGCGGTAAACCACTGGATAGCGGGCCGCAGGCGGAATAAAAACAGGATAACTCACAGAGATTAGCCAAGTTATAAACAGACACCCCCATTTATCGGCGATCTTATTCACGTTTTCTGTGGATAGCTTTGTGCAGAACACGGGAATGAGTTGAATAACCACTTCGGATAAATCTCATCACTCAGCATGATAACGGCGATAAATACGTTACATTTCATCGACATAAAACTTATTAACTGTTAAATCACTATCAGGTTCAACGGTTATCCTCCGCTCGGTTTTTTCGATCGGTCAAAGATCCATCACCGACGTTTTTATCCACAGAGAATGCCCTAAACCTGGTCAAAGAAAGGAAAAAAAGCGTTCAAAACACGAAAGTCAAGGCTGTAAATGGAAACAGGGGTAAGAACAAAGGGGTGTTACCCCACTTTTCTGTGGATAACTAGGTTCAACACCTGTTCATTGTCGATAACAAGCTGGGATAACCTGGCCATATCATTGGATGCCCACATTCCATTGGAATAAAAAAGCATGCTGAATCATGCTATTATCACAGTTATTCAACTAACTGCCATGTGGACAAACCTGGCCCGCGTTTACTGTTCACTCTTCAACCAATGTGAGTTTTAGCATGCACTCCTCACCGTTATTACCGTCGCCACCTGAAAACGAAGCGGAATTACTGCAGCGCGCACAACAGCTGGCGGGACAGACCTTTGCCGCGCTGGCGGCGCAGATTAACCTGCCGATTCCCGCAGATTTGAAACGCGACAAAGGCTGGGTTGGCATGCTGTTAGAACTGCATTTGGGCGCCAGCGCCGGCAGTAAAGCCGAGCAGGATTTCGCCCATCTCGGTATTGAGCTGAAAACCATTCCGGTAGATGCGCAGGGCAAGCCGCTGGAGACCACCTTCGTGTGCGTCGCGCCCTTAACCGGCAATAGCGGCGTGACCTGGCAAACCAGCCATGTGCGGCACAAACTGGCGCGAGTGTTGTGGATCCCGATCGAGGGCGATCGTACCTTGCCTTTGGCCGATCGCCGCGTCGGTTCGCCGCTGCTGTGGCATCCGAGTGAAGAAGAGGAGCAACAGCTGCGCGAAGACTGGGAAGAGTTGATGGATATGATTGTGCTCGGCCAGGTGGAGCGCATCACCGCACGTCACGGTGCCTGGCTGCAAATCCGTCCTAAAGCAGCCAACAGCAAAGCGTTGACTGAAGCCATCGGTGAACACGGCGAGCCAATCATGACGCTGCCGCGTGGCTTTTATCTGAAGAAAAGCTTCACCGGTCCGCTTTTGGCGCGACATTTTTTACTGTAAATGCATATTGCTGCCGATAATTTTAGGAATGATGCGATTACTCCTAACGACGAAAGCATTTATTACTACACTTTTGCTGTTGAAGTCGCGAGAAGGAGATAAGAATGAAAGGGTTGGTGAGTGCAGTGGGTTTAGCGTTGGTTGCCGTGTTATTGAGCGGTTGTAGCAGTGATTACGTCATGGCGACCAAAGATGGCCGCATGATTATGACAGATGGCAAACCTGCCATCGATAAAGAGACCGGATTGGTACAGTACACCGATGAGAAAGGCCATCAGATGCAGATCAATGGTGATGAGGTTTCAACCATCATTGAGCGTTAAGTGCCAAATTGCCCTGCCTGCACGCGTTTTCCCTTTGTGCAGGCGATTTCCCGAACTTTCCCCTCTTCCTTCCGCGCCGCTTCACACGCTATAGTCCCAAAGGACACAACATTCCCTTTCATAATGAAAAAAGGATGCCGGCAAATGCACTATCACCGTATTCCCCATAGCACGCTGGAAGTGAGTCAGCTGGGGCTTGGAACCATGACGTTTGGTGAGCAGAACAGCGAAGCCGACGCCCACGCACAGCTTGATTATGCGGTTAGCAGTGGTATTAACCTGATTGATACCGCGGAAATGTATCCGGTGCCGCCGCGCCCGGAAACCCAGGGATTAACCGAACAATACATTGGTAGCTGGCTGAAGAAGCGCGGCAGCCGTGACAAAATCATCCTCGCCAGCAAAGTGGCCGGACCGGTACGCGGCGCAGATGCGTCGATTCGCCCGAACCAGGCGCTGGATCGCAAAAACATCCGCGAAGCGCTGGATGCCAGCCTGAAACGCCTGAATACCGATTATCTCGATCTCTATCAGCTGCACTGGCCGCAGCGTCAGACCAACTATTTCGGCAAGCTGGGTTATCAATACACCGATTCCAGCGTGCCGGTGACGCTGCTGGAAACGCTGGAAGCGCTGACCGAACAGGTGCGCGCCGGTAAGATTCGCTACATTGGCGTGTCGAACGAAACCGCGTGGGGCGTGATGCGTTACCTGCAGCTGGCTGAAAAGCATGAGCTGCCGCGTATCGTCACCATTCAGAACCCATACAGCCTGCTGAACCGCAGCTTCGAGGTTGGTTTAGCGGAGATCAGTCAGCATGAAGGCGTCGAACTGCTGGCGTATTCCAGCCTGGCATTTGGTACCTTGAGCGGTAAATACCTGAACGGTGCGAAACCCGCCGGTGCGCGCAATACGCTGTTTAGTCGCTTTACCCGCTACAGCGGCGATCAGTCCAATCAGGCGATTGCTGCCTATGTTGAGCTGGCGAAGAAGCACAATATGGATCCGTCGCAGATGGCGCTGGCGTATGTGCGTCAACAGCCGTTTGTAGCCAGTACCTTGCTGGGCGCCACCACGCTGGAGCAGCTGAAAATTAACGTTGAGAGTTTCAATCTGACGCTAAACGCCGATGTGTTAGAGGAACTGGAAGCGATTCATCGCCAGTTTACCTATCCAGCCCCGTAAAACCGTAGGGTCGCCATTCATGGCGACCTTTTCAATTCCCGCCCAATCTACCGCCGCCCTTTCCACCACAACACCGCAATCGCCACGGCGAAAATCGCGCCGAATCCGACGCCGGTCGCTACCGCAGGCGCGCCAAGCTTGATCGCCACGGTATACAATCCCAGCATCAGCAGCATCGCGGTATTTTCACCGAGATTCTGTACCGCAATCGCGTTGCCTGAACCTACGGACTCTTTGCCGCGTTCCTGCAGCAGCGCATTCAGCGGCACCACAAAGAAACCGCCCAGCGCACCAATCAGCATCAGCACCAGATAGGCGTTCAGCAAGCTGGTTTGCAACGCGAACACCACCACCATCACGCCAATCAGCACACCGGCAGGCATGCAGCGACGCACGGTTTGCAGCGTCACCAGTTTTGCCGCCGCTGCCGCACCAATCACGATGCCAATCGCCACCATCGCGTTCAGCGTGGTCGGGGTTTTGTTGTCGCTGATGCCAAGCGCCACCGGCACCCACAGCACCAGCAGGAAACGCAGCGTCACGCCCGCGCCCCAAAACAAACTGGTGCCGAGCAGGGAGAAACGCGTCTCGCCGTTACGCCACAGCAGTTTCGTGGCCGCGACGAAACTGCGCAGCATGGCGCCGAAATGCCAGCTCTGGCCCGGACGTGCCGCCGTCAGGCGCGGAATAAAGATATTTGCCACCACCGCCATCGCATAGGTCATAGCACACACCACCAGCGCGGCCACCAGGTTCCAGTCCGCCAGCATCCCGCCCGCTACCGAACCCAGCAGAATCGCTGCAATGGTCGAACCTTCCATCAAGCCGTTGGCTTTGACCAGGCGTTCACCGCTGGTGATCTCCGTCAGGATGCCGTACTTGGCCGGCGAATAGGATGCCGCGCCAATCCCCACCAGCGTGTAGCCAAGGAACGGATTGAAGCCGAAGCAGATGGTCAGCGCGCCCAGCAGCTTGAGGCTGTTGGCGAACATCATCACCCGACCTTTGGCGAAGCTATCCGCCATCTGTCCAACGAACGGCGCGAGCAGAATGTAAGTGGCGACAAACAGCATTTGCAGGATTGGCTGACTCCAGTCCGGATAGAACTGATTTTTCAGCACCGCCAGCGTAACGAACAACAGCGCGTTGTCGCCAAATGCTGAGAAGAACTGCGCCACAATCACCGCCAGCATGTTGCGTGACATTAGCGGTGCATCGTTATTTAACGCCTGGCTCATGCCTGCTCCTCTTCTGCCAGCTGTTTGAGGCTGACATAGTCGGGTTTGCCGCTGCCCAGCATCGGCAGCTGTTTCATCACGCGAATATCGCGCGGCACCGCCAGTTCTGGTGCGCCAATTTCACGCGCCGCTTTCAGCAAGGTATCGCGCCCCAGTTCGCTGTCGGTAGTAAACAGCACCAAAGCTTCACCACGATTACCGTCCGGGCGCAGCGATGCCGCATGCTGTTTCTCGCTGGAGGCTTTCAGCGCAATCTGCTCCACAATCTCCAGCGACACCATCTCACCGGCAATTTTGGCGAAGCGTTTCGCACGCCCCTGAATCTGGCAGAAACCGCCTTCATCAAAGCTGACGATATCGCCGGTGTCGTACCAGCCCGCTTCCATCTCGCCTTCGCCGTTATCGGCGACCGGCACTTCCAGCACGCCCGGATTCTCCACGCGCAGATAACCGTTCATCACGTTTGGACCGCGCAGCTGCAGGCGACCGCCCTGCTCAATGCCTGGCACCGAAATCAGACGCGAATCCATGCCCGGCAGAATGCGGCCCACGGTGTGATTTTTCGCCGCCATCGGCACGTTGATCGCCACCACCGGCGCACACTCCGTCACGCCATAGCCTTCGAGAATACGGATGCCGTATTTCTCCATGTAGATCTGACGTGTCGCTTCCTGCAGTTTCTCCGCGCCTGCCACCACATAGCGCAGACGCGCAAAATCGTAAGGGCTGGCGAAACGCGCGTAGTTGCCGAGGAACGTTGAAGTACCAAACAGCACGGTGCAGTTACGGTCGTAAACCAGCTCCGGCACGATGCGGTAATGCAGCGGGCTCGGATAGAGAAACACCTGCGCGCCGGTCAGCAGCGGCGTGAACAGGCCAACGGTTAAACCGAAGGCATGGAACAGCGGCAGCGCCGACATAAAGCGATCGCGCGGGGTGAAATCCGCCACGGTACGAATCTGCTCAACGTTGGCTAGCAGGCTTTTATGCGAATGCACCACGCCTTTGGGATTGCCTTCCGAACCGGAGGTAAACAGCACCATCGCTGCATCTTCCGGCTGCTGCGCAACCTGCGCACGACGCGGCATCAGCAGATGCGCCACGATCCACAATTTATCCTGCAGCGTAACGGTATCTTTCAGATCTTCCAGATAGATCCACTGCACTTCGTTGAGTCCCTGCGGCAAGTGCCACAGGTTGCCTTTTTCGAGGAACTGGCGCGAAGTAAAGACGGTTTTCACCTGCGAAGCGGTCAAGGCCGCACGCATGCCATTTACGCCTGCGGTGTAGTTGAGCATCGCCGGAATACGGCCGCGCAGCGAGGCACCCAGAATCGCCGCCGCCGTCACCGTGGCGTTCGGCAGCAGCAGACCGACGTATTCACCTTGCTGGCTGTAGCGTTCGAGAATGCGGCCCACGCCGAGCGCTTTTTTCAGCAAACCGGTGTAGCTATCCGGCTTGAAGTTGATGTCTTCGATGCACGGCTTCATCGCGCCATAACGCTGACGCGCATTGAGGAAAGCCTCGAACAGCGTTTCACGCGGACGTACCGCCATGCGGGCTTCCATCATCACATGGTGCAAGTGTTCGCCCGCCAGCGTACGGCGATCGCGCGCGCGCTTAGCTTCAGGCATCGGGATTACCGTTGGCGGCAGCACCGTTAAGGTGATGCGCGGGAACAGGCGGCGTTTAAACACGCCCGCCAGACGACCAAACGGCGTATATTCCGCGCCCTCGATACGCATCGGCACCACGGTGGCACCGGATTTCGCCGCCACAAAACCCGCGCCGCTGTAGATCTTCATCAGCGATCCGGTCACGGTGATGCGACCTTCCGGGAAGATCACCACCGGACGGCCCTGATTGATCATGCGCACCAGATGTTTGATCGACATCGGCTTGGTGGGATCGAGCGGAACGAAGTCGATAATCGGCTTCAGCAGACGCATAAACCATTGATCGCTGATCGATGAATAGACCGCGAACACCGGTTTGATCGGCAGAAACAGCGCCACCAATACGCCATCGAGAAATGACATATGGTTGGGGGTGATCAGCACTTTCTCTTTATGCAGTGCCGCGAGGTCGCCGCGCAGTTCCACACGCCACAGCAGGCGGAACAGGAAACGGAAAAAAGTGAGTAGCATGCCAGCTCCTTAGCAGTCGTAAAAAATGGCTCTTACGATGCAGGATCTGGGGATTTTCGACAAGTGGCGCGGTGATTTAAACGCAATTGCGGTCGTAGGGGCGCCATTCGTCGCGACACGCTAATCCGGCGTTTTCGGTCACCATAAATGGCGACCCTACGTTGATTGGCGCGATTTTCGTAGGGTCGCCATTCATGGCGACCTGGTTTCACCGCGCATCCACCTGCCAGCCGCCGCCCAGCGCCGCGATCAAACCGACGCTGCTGACCCACTGCGTGCTCTGCAGCGACAGCAAACTCTGCTGTGCACTTAGGCTGCTGTTCTCGGTGGTGGCGACGTCGAGGTAGTCGATCATCCCGGCATCATACTGATTGCGCGTCACGCGTGCCGATTCCTGCGCTGCGTCGGTTGCCGCCTGCTGTGAGGCGATTTCGCCCTGCAAGGTGTTCAGCTGCACCAGATAATCTTCCACTTCGCCCATGCCCGTCAGCACCGACTGGCGATAGCTGGCGACGCTGGCATCATAGGCGGCGCGCGCCTGCTCCACTTTCGCTGAGGTGGCACCGAAATCTAACAGCGTGCCGCTCAGCTCCGGTCCTATTGACCAGACGCGATTGGGCAGCGAGAACAGGCTGTTGATCGCCGATGAACTGACGCCGCCGCTGGCGCTCAGCGTCAGGTCGGGATAGTAGCCGGCAATCGCCACGCCAACCGCCGCATTCGCCGCCGCCACGTTGCGCTCGGCGTAGGCGATATCGGGACGGCGCTGCAACAGCTGCGACGGCACGCTGTTCGGTATTGCGGGCATCGCCGCCTCCAGCTTCGCCACCGGTAATGAAAAATCAGCCGGTGCGCGGCCCAGCAACAGCGCAATCGCGTGCTCCATCTGCGCTCGCTGCCACTGATAATCCTGCGCTGAGGCGCGGGCGCTCTCCAGCTGCATCTGCGCCTGCGCTAAAGTGGCGCGCGATTCGCTGCCCGCTGCGTATTTGTTTTGAATTACCGTTAAATAGCGCTGATAGGCATCGATACTGCGCTGATAGAGCGCGATTTTTTCGTCGATGATGCGCAGCTGGAAATAGTCCTGCGCCAGTTCGGACTGCGCGCTCAAGGTGATATTCGCCAGCTCGGCCTTGCTGGCTTCGGCGCTGGCATTGTTCTCCTCCAGCGTGCGCCGCAGTTTGCCCCACAAATCCAGTTCCCAGCTGGCGCTGAGATCGGCGGCATGGCTGTTGCTGACGCTGCGTTGTCCGGTCGTGCTGGCGCGGCTGCCGCTGCGCGTGCTGCTGGCGTCGTAGCCCACCGACGGCAACAACTCCGCGCGTGATTGCCCAGCCAGCGCCTGCGCTTCGCGGTACTGCGCGGCATAGCTGGCGACGTTTTGGTTGGAGATGCTCACCTGTTTCAGCAGGCTGTTCAGCGTGGCATCGTGATACACCTGCCACCATTCACCTTTGCTGTTTGCATCCTGCGGCGTCGCCTGCGTCCAGCCTTTGGCTTCTTTGAAATGGGTCGGCATCGCCATCGTTGGGCGCTGATAATCAGGGCCAACCGCACAGCCCGCCAGCAGCATCATGGTCAACAACGGCGTAATTTTCAGGGACATTTTCATCTATCGGGATTCCACATGACGCAACCGCAGCCACTGACGTTGCGTGGCGCGGCTCAAACGATCGAGCCAGAGATAAACCACCGGCGTAGTAAACAGAGTTAGCAGCTGGCTCAGCGCCAAACCGCCGGCAATCGCCAGCCCAAGCGGGCTACGTAAGTCGGCATCGCCGCCGCTGCCCAGCGCCAGCGGCAGCGCGCCGAAGAACGCCGCCAGCGTGGTCATCATGATCGGCCGGAAACGCATCAAACAGGCTTGAGTGATCGCCTGCTGCGGCGTCATGCCTTTACTGCGCTCGGCGTGAATCGCAAAGTCGATCATCATGATGGCGTTCTTTTTCACGATACCGATCAGCAGGATGATGCCAATCAGCGCGATCACCGTCAGCTGCGTGTTGGTGAGCAGCAGCAACAGCAGCGCGCCCACGCCCGCCGACGGCAGCGTCGAGAGAATGGTGATCGGATGGATGTAACTCTCATACAGCACGCCGAGCACGATATATACCGCCGCCAGCGCCGCGATAATCAGCCACGGCATGGTGGCGGTAAGCTGGGCGAACGCGGCGGCGGTGCCGGCAAAACCGGCCTGAATGGTGGACGGTAAACCGAGCTGCGCCATCGCCTGCTTAATTAGCGCCTGCGCCTGCTCCAGCGACACGCCATCATTAAGGTTGAAGGCGATGGTGCTGGTGGCGGATTGGCCCTGATGCGCCACCGACAGCGGTGCGTTGCCGCCTGTGAAGCTGGCGAATGCCGCGAGCGGCACGCGATCGCCGCTGTCGTTAATCACGTACAGCTGCTGGAGAATCGCCGGATCGCGCGTGTAGCTATCCTGCAGCGACATCACCACATGATACTGATTAAGCGTGTGATAGAGCGTGGCGACCTGGCGCTGGCTGAAGGCGTTATTCAGCATTGTGTCGAGCATCTGCACGTTCACACCAAGCCGTTTGGCGCGGTCGCGATCGATGTTAATCACCACTTCCTGACCGCCGGTCTGTGAATCAGAATCGACGCTGTTCAATTGCGGGATCGCCGCCAGCGCCGCCTGCACTTTTGGCGTCCATGTGCGCAGCAGATCGAGATCGTCGGCCTGCAAACTGTATTGATAGGTGGCGTTGGCGCTGCGTCCGCCGATATGCAGATCCTGCGCCGCCATCAGGAACATCTGCGCGCCGGCGATATGGCTGGTTTTCATACTCAGGCGGTTGGCGACTTCGGTGGCGGTGGCATCGCGCTGATCAAAATCCTTGAGGCGCACAAAGAAGTTGGCGCTGTTACGCGAGCCGAACATGCCGCTGCCCATCGACGACATCACGCTCTCCACCGCCGGATCGGACTGGATGATTTTGGTGAACTGCAGCATTTTCGGCTTCATCGCCTGGAAGGAGATGTTCTGGTCAGCGCGCAGCGCGCCCATCAACAGGCCGGTATCCTGATTGGGGAAGAAGCCTTTCTGCACCACGGAAAACAGGAACAGGTTAAGCAACACGGTCAGCACCAGGCTGAACATCGTCAGCTTTTGGTGCGCCATCACCCAAGCCAACCCGCGCGAGTAAGCCGCCAGCAACGCATTAAGTTGGTTTTCGATAAACTGATACAGCGGATGCGGGCGTTGAGTGACTTTGGCTTTCGGCTTGAGTAAGCGCGCGCACAGCATCGGCGTCAGGCTCAGCGAGACAAACATCGAGATCAGCAGCGATACCGTCAGCGTGACGGCAAATTCGCGGAACAAACGTCCGACGATGCTGCCCATCAGCAGAATCGGGATGAACACCGCAATCAACGACATGGTCATCGACAGCACGGTAAAACTCACTTCATGCGCGCCACGCAGCGCCGCACGCAGCGGACTGAGCCCTTCTTCAATATGGCGCGTGATGTTTTCCAGCACCACAATCGCGTCATCGACGACAAAACCGGTAGCGATAATCAGCGCCATCAGCGACAGGTTATCGAGGCTGTAACCCAGCAGATACATCACCGCGCAGGTGCCAATCAGCGAGACCGGCAGCGCCAGCGCCGGGATAATCACCGCCTGCACGTTACGCAGAAACACAAACACCACGGCGATCACCAGCAGCATCGCCACCAGCAGCGTCTCTTCGGTGTCGTACAGCGAGGCGCGCACCGTCGGCGAGCGATCCACCACCACTTTGAGTTGAGTGTCGGCGGGCAGATCTTTTTCCAGCGCTGGCAACTGCGCTTTGATGGCATCAATGGTGTCGAGCATATTGGCACCGGCCTGGCGCTTAATGCCCACCATCACCGACGGCATAGCGTTGAGGAAACCGGCCTGATACTGATCTTCCACCGAATCATAAACCGTCGCCACATCATGCAGCCGCACCGCTTTGCCCTGTTTATAGGTGACGATCAAATCCTGATACTGCGCGGCTTTATCCAGCTGGCCGTTGCTGTCCACCACCCACGACTGGCTGCTGCCCTGCAAAATGCCTTTCGGCTTATTGGTGGTGCTGTTGGCGATGGCGCTACGCACCGTATCCAGCGAAATGCCGTACTGCGTCAGCTTCAGCGGCTGCAGATCGATACGCACCGCCGGTAAGGCGCTGCCCATCAGCGACACTTCGCCCACGCCTTTCACCTGGCCCATCGCCTGCTCGATTTTGCTTTCGGCCAGATCGTAGAGTTCGCCCGGCGTGCGCGTGGCGGAAGTCAGCGCCAGCATCACAATCGGCGCATCGGATGGATTGGCTTTGCGATAGGTCGGCAGCGACTCCATCGCGCTCGGCAGCAAACTGCGTGAGGCGTTGATCGCCGCCTGCACGTCACGCGCCGCGCCGTTGATGTCGCGATCGAGATCAAATTGCAAAATCACGCTGGTCGATCCCTGCGAACTGCTTGAGGTCATCTCGGTGACACCAGCGATTTGCCCTAGCGAACGCTCCAGCGGCGTGGCAACGGTGGCCGCCATGGTTTCCGGGCTGGCACCGGCCAGGCTGGCGCTCACCATAATGGTCGGGAAATCCACCTGCGGCAGCGGCGCGACCGGCAGCAGTCGATAGCCCAACGCGCCCAGCAGCAGGATCGCCAGCGTCAGCAATAACGTGGCAACCGGGCGGAAAATAAACAGCCGGGTGAGGTTCATCGCTCGCCTCGCGCTTGCTGCTGCTTGCGCTGCATGTAGCGCTTGCCGCGCTGCGCGATGCCATCAAACCACAGGTAAATCACCGGTGTGGAGAACAGCGTGAGAACCTGGCTGACAATCAAGCCGCCAACGATCACCAATCCCAGCGGCTGGCGCAGTTCAGCACCGGAACCGGAGGCCAGCATCAGCGGCAGCGCACCCAGCAGCGCCGCCATGGTGGTCATCAGAATCGGACGGAAGCGCAGCAGGCAGGCTTGATGAATGGCGTCGCGCGCACTCATGTGCTGCTTGTTTTCCGCTTCGAGCGCGAAGTCGATCATCATAATCGCGTTCTTTTTCACAATACCGATCAGCAGGATCACGCCAATCAGCGCGATCAGGCTGAACTCGCTACCGGCCAGCAACAGCGTCAACAATGCGCCGACCGCTGCTGACGGCAGCGTCGAGAGAATGGTCACCGGATGGATAAAGCTCTCATAAAGAATGCCGAGCACCACATACATAGTGATTAATGCCGCCAGAATCAGCCACAACGTATTGCCGGTGGCGCTCTGGAACGCCGAGGTTTCGCCCTGATAACGCAAGGTGATGCTCGATGGCAGATTGAGCTGCTGCGTCACCTCGGCGATCGCCTTCTGCCCATCTTCCAGCGAGTAGCCGCTATTGAGATTGAACGACACCATCACCGCCGGGAACTGATTAAGGCGCATGTGCATTAGCGAACCGGTGCGCTGGTGAATGGTGGCGATGGCAGTGAGTTTCACCATGCCGGTGGTGGTTGTGGTGGTGGTGTCATCAGTTGAAGACGTGGTACTGCTGGTCACCGGCAAATAGACATCGTCAAACGAGGCAGGCGATTGCTGATATTGCGGCGCCACTTCCAGCACCACGCGATACTGATTGGCCTGGGTAAAGATGGTGGAGACCAGACGCTGACCAAAGCTGTTATACAGCGCGGTATCGACGTCGGCGGCGGTAATGCCGTAGCGCGCCGCTTTATCGCGGTTGAGTTCGACGTAGGCGACGCGCCCCTGATCCTGCAGGTTGCTCACTACGCCGTTAAACTCCGGACGCTGCTGCAAGGCGGCGACCATCTTCGGTGTCCAGCTCACCAGGTTTTCGCTGTCGGCATCATCCAGCGTGAATTGATACTGGCTCGGCGATACCTGATCGTTGACGGTCAAATCCTGCGCCGGTTGCAGATAGAGCTGAATGCCCGCCACCTGCTGCGCCGTCTGTTGCAGCTGTTTGATCACCACGTCGGCTTTGTCATCGCGATCGCCAAACGGCTTGAGGTTGATCTGGATGCGCCCGCTATTCAGGCTGGTGTTGCTGCCATCAATACCGATGGTTGAGGACAAACTCTCCACCGACGGATTTTGCAGAATCACCCTCGCCAGCGCCTGCTGCCGCTTCGACATCTCGCTAAACGACACATCCTGCGACGCCACGGTGACGCCCTGAATCAGTCCGGTATCCTGGGTCGGGAAGAAGCCTTTTGGGATGGCGATATACAGCAGCGCGGTGAGCGCAAAGGTCGCCAGCGCCACCAGCAGCGTCAGCTTCTGATGGTTCAGCACCACCGTCAGCATGCGGTCGTAGCCGCGCACCAGCTTGTCGAACAGCTCGCCGCCTTTACGCGAGAAGCGCGACTGTTTTTCCGGCGGAATGTGCTGCAACAGATAGGCGCAAAGCATTGGTGTCAGCGTTAGCGATACCACCATCGACACCAGAATCGACACCGCCAGCGTGATGGCAAATTCGCGGAACAGCCGCCCAACCACATCGCCCATAAACAGCAGCGGGATCAGCACCGCAATCAGCGAAAAGGTCAGCGAGATAATGGTGAAGCCAATCTGCTGCGAGCCTTTCAGCGCCGCCTGCATTGGCGTTTCACCCTCTTCCAGCCGCCGTGAAATGTTCTCCACCACCACAATCGCATCGTCAATGACAAAGCCGGTGGCGATAGTCAGCGCCATCAGCGACAGGTTATTCAGGCTGAAGTCGGCCAGATACATCACGCCGAAGGTGCCAATCAGCGACAGCGGCACCGCCACACTGGGAATCAAGGTCGCCGCCACGTTACGCAGGAACAGGAACGTCACCATCACCACCAGCGCCACCGACAGCATCAGCTCAAACTGCACGTCGCTGATGGAGGCGCGAATGGTTTGCGTGCGGTCCGACAGGATGCTCATCTTCACGCCGTCCGGCAGCGCCGCCTGCAGCTTCGGCAGCTGCGCTTTGATGCTGTCTACCACCTGAATCACGTTGGCACCCGGCTGGCGCTGCACGCTGATCACAATCGCCGGACTGTTGTTGGCCCACGCCGACTGGAAGCTGTTCTCCGGTCCCTGTTCGATATGCGCGATATCTTTCAGCCGCAGCGCCGCGCCGTTTTGGTAAGTGATGATCAGATTGCCGTACTCATCGGCGGTGCGCAGCTGATCGTTGGCGTCGATGGTGACCGAGTGATATTTGCCGTCGAAGCCGCCTTTCGAGCCGTTCACGTTACTGTTACCGATCAGCGTGTTGACGTCTTCCAGCGACAGCTTGTGCGCTGCCAGCGCTTTCGGGTCCATCTGCACGCGAATCGCCGGTTGATGGCCGCCCGCCAGCGTCACCATGCCAACGCCATTAATCTGCGACAGCTTGAGCGCCACGCGCGTGTTCACCAGATCCTGCACCTGCGTCAGCGGCAGCGTGTCGGAACTGACCGCCAGCGTAATCACTGCCGTATCGGCCGGATTGACCTTTTTGTAGGTCGGCGGATTGGGCAGATCGCTCGGCAGCAAATTGTTGGCGGCATTGATCGCCGCCTGCACTTCCTGCTCGGCGACATCCAGCGACAGATCGAGGCTGAACTTCAGCGTGACGATCGACGATCCGCTTGAACTGGTCGACGTCATCTGGCTCAAACCGGCCATTTGACCGAGCTGGCGCTCCAGCGGCGAGGTGACAGAAGACGCCATCACATCCGGGCTGGCACCGGGATAGAGCGTGGTGACCTGAATGGTCGGGTAATCCACCTGCGGCAGCGCCGAAGTAGAAAGAAAACGGTAGGAGAAGATCCCGGCGATCAGCACGCCGACCATCAGCAATATGGTGGCGACCGGACGCTGGATAAACAGGCGAGACGGATTCATTTGGCCTCAGCGGTCGCGGTGGTTTTACTCTCATCCGCCAGCTGCACTTTGCTGCCGTTGGTCAGGCGATCGATGCCTTCGGTCACCAGACGATCGCCCGGCTCCACGCCTTTGAGGATCGCCTGCTGATCTTCACCAAACGTTGGCCCGGTGGTGACCGCTTTGCGCGTCACGGTGTTGTCTTTATTGATGACAAACACGAAGCTGCCGTCGCTGCTCAGCTGCAGCGCCTGCGCCGGGATCACCGTGGCGTTTTTCAGGATGTTGGTTTGCAGACGCAGATTGACGAACTGATTGGCAAACAGCGATTCATCTTCGTTCGCGAAGGTGGCTTTCAGCTCGATGGTGCCGGTCGCGGTATCGATCTGGTTGCTGATGAACTTCACCTCGCCCTGCGCCAGCGCACTGCTGTTGTCCTGATCGTAGGCGGTGGCGGGCAGACTTTGTCCGCCGTGCAGCGCTTTGATCAACTGCGGAATGTTGCCCTGCGGCACGCTAAAGGTCACGGCGGCGGGCTGCATCTGCGTTACCACCACGATGCCGGTGGTATCGGTGGTTTGCACCATATTGCCGGGATCGACCAGACGCAAACCGACGCGTCCGCTGATCGGCGAGGTGATGCGCGCGTAATCGATATCCAGTTTGGCGCTGGCGATCTGCGCTTCATCGGCGGCGACCGCGCCTTTGTACTGGCCGACGGTGGCGGTTTGCGTATCGAGATCCTGGCGCGACAGCGAGTCCTGCGCCGCCAGCTTCTGATAGCGCGCCAACGTTAACTGCGCGCTTTTCAGCAACGCCTGGTTCTGATTGAGATCGCCCTGATACTGCGCCAGCGTCGCCTGATAGCTGCGCGGATCGATCTGCGCCAGCAGCTGTCCGGCACTGACTTTCTGCCCTTCAGTGAAGAACACTTTTTCTAACTGACCGGCCACGCGGCTTGTCACCGTGACGCTGGCGTTGGGGATCACCGTGCCGAGCGCATTGAGGTATTCCGGCACATCGGCAGTCGTGGCGACGCCGCTGTGCACCAGCGTTGCGCCGCCCATCATCATCGCCATGCCCGGCGGGCCGCCCGCGCCACCACGATGGCCGCCGCGTCCGCCCTTCTCACCGCCCGGCGGCATGCCGCCATGCCCGCCGACCACGCGCCAGATCACGCCCGCCACAATCAATAGCACAACCAACAGGAGCAGCCATTTCAGCCAGCGAGAGAACGTGGAGCGGGAAGCGTTAGGAGTCATCAGGATCTTCAAGTCAGCAAGAAAAAGGAAAATCCCCGGTAAAACAGGGGATTATTTCAAAGGGTAATCATCACTGCGCGCATTATCGGTTGAATGCCCGCGCGAATTCCATACGCGAACCGTAAGGGTTTCGTTAAGGCGATTAAGATTTCCAGCCGCCGCCTAACGCCTTGTAGAGGGTGATTTTCTGGCTCAGCTGGCCCAGATGCGCGCTGATCAGCGACTGCTGCGAACTGTAAAGCGATCGCTGGGCCACTAACACATTGAGATAATTGTCTACGCCTTGCTTGAAGCGCAAAGCGGAATAGTCGTAGTCGCGTTGATTGGCGCCTACCTCCTGTTGCAGCGCCGTCAGCTGATCCTGCCAGGTATCCTGACCGGCCAGCGCATCATTCACCTCTTTGAAGGCGGTTTGAATCGCTTTCTCGTAATCGGCAATGTCGATGCGTTTTTCGATATGCGCGATATTCAGGTTGGCCTCGTTTTTACCGCCGTCAAAAATCGGCAGATTGATCGAGGGCATGAATGACCATGCGCCGGTGCCGCCGCCCAACAGGCTGCCAAGCGAACTGCTGGTGGAGCCGCCGGACGCGGTCAGCGTGATGCTCGGGAAGAAGGCGGCACGCGCCGCACCGATATTGGCGTTGGCAGCCTTCAGCGTGTGCTCCGCCGCCATGATGTCCGGGCGACGCGTCAGCAGATCCGACGGCAAGCCAGCCGGCGTGGCCGGGAATTGCCAGTTGGCATCCAGCGTGGCGTGCGACAGCAGCGTGGCGGGCAGATCGGTGCCGACCAGCAAGCGCAGCGCATCGACATCCTGCCGCACCTGCCGTGTGTAACTTGCCACGTCGGCCTGCGCGGCGCGCACCGTGCTTTCGGCCTGCGCCAGATCCTGATCGCTGCTGGCACCGCCGTCGTAGCTGAGTTTGGTCAGGCGATACGATTCCTGCTGGCTTTGCGCGGTACGTTGCGCCAGATGCAGCAGATCGTTATCCGAACTCAGCGTCAGCCACGCCGTCGCCACTTCCGAAATCAGCGAGATGCGCGTAGCGCGCTCGGTGGCGGCGCTCGACAGATAGGTTTCCTGCGCCTGATCGCTCAGGCTTTGCAGGCGGCCAAAGAAATCCAGCTCCCACGACGTCACACTCAAGCCGCTGTTCAGCTCGTGATAAGTCACCGCGCCGCTGGTTTTGGTGTTGTAAAGATTGGCCGGTTCATGCGCCGAGGTCTGGCTGGCCGTGGCGTTGATCGACGGCATCAACGCCGCGCGCTGCACCGTGACGCCCTGCTGCGCCTCTTGCACATTCAGCGCCGCCACGCGCAGATCGCGGTTGTTGTCGAGCGACAGCTGAATCAGGTTGCGCAGCGTGACGTCAGTGAAGAAGTTCTGCCACGGCAAATCCGCCACGTTGCCGACCGGCGTCGCCTGATCGTATTTAGCGTCCACCGGCAGCGCCGGGCGTTGATAGTGCGGCGCCAGCGTACAACCGGACAATGCCAACGCCAGCGGCAACAGCGCCAGACGGAAATTATTAGTGTTCATTTTTAACTTAAGCATTCAAGTGCCTTTGTATGAAGGTGCGCATGAATGCGCACCCTACGAAATCCTGTAGGGTCGCCATTCATGGCGACCGTTTAACTGTCTTGCACGGCCTCAGCTGCTGCTTTTTTCTTGCGCGCAAAGAACTGCGAAACCACCACGTAGAACATCGGCACAAAGAAAATGGCGAGGAAAGTCGCGGTGATCATCCCGCCCGCTACCGCCGTACCAATCGAGTGCTGACTGCCAGCGCCCGCGCCGTTGGAGATGGTCAGCGGCAGCACGCCGAGAATAAACGCCATCGAGGTCATGATGATTGGACGGATACGCAGCCGCGCCGCTTCCACCGCCGCTTCCACCAGCGTTTTGCCCTCGCGCTCATGCAGCTCTTTGGCGAACTCGACGATAAGAATGGCGTTCTTCGCCGCCAGCCCAACCGTGGTGAGTAAGCCAACCTGGAAGAACACATCGTTCTGCAGGCCGCGCAGCAGCACCGCGCTGATGGTGCCAAGAATGCCGAGCGGCACCACCATGATCACCGAGAACGGAATCGACCAGCTCTCGTACAGCGCCGCCAGACACAGGAACACCACCAGAATCGAGATCAGATAGAGCTGCGTGGTTTGGCTGCCGGAGGCTTGCTCCTCATAAGAAATGCCGTACCACTGCACGCGGAACCCGTGCGGCAGTTGCTTCGCCAGCTGCTCCACTGCTTTCATCGCTTCACCGGTACTTTGGCCCGGCGCGGGCGATCCGAGGATCTCTTCGGCGGTTAAGCCGTTAAAGCGCTCAAAGTGCGGCGAGCCGTACACCCATTTGCCTGAAGCAAAGGCGGAGAATGGCACCATGGTGCCGCTGCTGTTGCGGAAGTACCATTTATCGAGATCGGACGGCGTGACGCGCGAGTCCGCTTTGCCCATCAGATAGACCTCTTTCACGCGGCCGTTATACATGAACTGATCGATGTAGCTGGAGCCCCACGCCACCGACAAGGTGTTGTTGATGTCGGTCATGCTCAGACCGAGCGCGCTGGCCTTCTCATCATTGATCTCCAGCTGATACTGCGGCTCATCTTCCAGCCCGTTGAGACGCACCTGCGCCAGATGCGGATCTTTGTTCGCCAGCGAAATAAGCTGGTGCGCGGCATCCATCATCTGCTGATGGCTGTGCGCGCCGGTATCCTGCAGATAGAGGTCGAAGCCGGTGGCGTTACCCAGCTCCATCACCGCTGGCGGCACCATGGCGAAGATTTTGGCGTTCTGATAGTTGGCGAAGTGCGCCATCACGCGGTTCGCCAGATCCTGCACGCTTTGCCCGCTGTGCGTGCGGTCGCCCCAATCTTTCAGCCGCACAAAGGCCATGGCGTTGCTCTGGCCGCGACCGGCAAAGTTAAAGCCCGCCACGCCAAAGGTAGTGGTCACCACCGACGCTTCGTTCTGTTGCAGATAGGCGTTGAGATCGTTGATTACCTGTTGAGTTCGCTGCGACGACGAATTCACTGGCAGCGTGATCTGCACCATCATCAAGCCCTGATCTTCGCCCGGCAGGAAGGTGGTTGGTACGCGGGTGAACAAAAAGCCCGTCACGCCGACGATCACCAGATAGATCACCAGGAACAGGCCGCGACGGGAAATCACTTTGCTAACGCCGTTGGTGTAGTGCATCGCGCCGCTGTCGAACTTGCGGTTAAACCAACCGGCGAATCCGGTGGTTTTGTGCTCTGCCGCCGCCGGTTTCAGCAAGGTGGCGCACAGCGCAGGCGTGAAGATCAGCGCCATGATCACCGACAGCGCCATCGCCGAGACGATGGTGACCGAGAACTGGCGGTAAATCACACCGGTCGATCCGGAGAAGAACGCCATCGGTAGCAGCACCGCCGACAGCACCAGCGCGATGCCAAACAGCGCGCCCTGAATCTGCTGCATCGACTTGATGGTGGCGGCTTTGGGATCGAGATGCTCTTCGTGCATCACACGCTCGACGTTCTCCACCACCACAATGGCATCATCCACCAGCAGCCCGATGGCCAGCACCATACCGAACATGGTGAGGGTGTTAATGCTGTAACCAAACGCCGACAGAATACCGAAGGTGCCCAGCAGCACCACTGGTACCACCAGCGTGGTGATCAGCGTGGCGCGCAGGTTTTGCAGGAAGATCAGCATCACGAAGAACACCAGCACCACCGCTTCGATCAGCGTTTTCACCACTTCTTCAATCGAGGCGCTGACCACCGGCGAAGTGTCGTACGGATACTGAATCTCGACGTTATCCGGCAGCGAATCTTTCAGGTCGGCGATGGTTTGGCGCACCGCTTTGGCGGTATCGAGTTCGTTAGCGCCGGTTGCCAGACGCAGCGCGATACCGGCGGCCGGTTTGCCGTTCATGGTGGCGTCGATGCCGTAACTTTGCGGCCCGAGCGCTACGCTGGCCACATCTTTCAGCCGCACCTGCGAGCCGTCGCTGTTCACTTTCAGTAGCACATTCTCAAACTGCTGCACGGTGGTGAAACGGGTTTTGCCGAGGATCGTCGCCTCAGTTTTCGCGCCCTGAATGGTCGGCAAACCGCCGAGTGAACCAGACGACACCTGCACGTTCTGGTTATCAATCGCCGTGGTGACATCACTCGGCATCAGGTTGTATTTGTAGAGCTTGGCCGGATCGAGCCAGATGCGCATCGCGTATTCCGAGCCCAATACCATGAAGTCGCCGACGCCCGGCGTACGCGAGATCGGATCTTCCAGTTTCGACACCAGCATGTCGGCCAGATCGCCGTTGGTCAGCTTGCCGTCTTTGGAGATCAACCCGATGACCATCATGAAGTTTTTCTGGTACTTACGGATACGAATGCCTTGCTGCGTGACATCGGTGGGCAGCTGCGACTCCGCCAGCGACACGCGGTCCTGCACCTGAACCTGGGCGATATCGGGATTGATGCCCTGATTAAAGGTGGCGATGATCTGCGCGCTGCCGTCCGAGGCGCTGCTCGACTCCAGATAACGCAAACCATCCAGGCCGTTCAGCTGCTGCTCAATTACCTGCACCACGGTGTTTTGCGTGGTTTCGGCGCTGGCGCCCGGATAGGTCACCGAGATGGAGACCGCCGGCGCGGAGATGTTAGGATATTGATTGACCGGCAAACTGATAGCGGCAATCGCGCCCACCAGCATCACGATAATCGCGATAACCCAGGCAAAAATTGGACGTTCAATAAAAAACTTCGACATGCCGCCCCCTTATTGCGCTGCTGCGTCAGTCATCGAAAGACTCACCGCATTAGCGGATGGCGTGTCATTGGTGTTGGCGGCGGTAGTGGTGACTTTCACCCCGCTGCGCACGCTTTGCAGGTTGTTCACCACCACGTTTTCCCCTTGCTGCAGGCCCGATGTTACCAGCCATTCGCCTTTGATCATCTCGCCGGTGTGGATGCTGCGCTGCTCGATGGTGTTGTCGCTTTTCACCACATAGACATACGGCTGACCTTTGGTGTCATGCATGATCGACTCTTGCGGCAGCAAAATGCCCTGCTGCTGAATGCCCTGCGGGAAGCTGGCGTGCACGTACATGCCCGGCAGCAGTTCGTTGTGTGGATTCGGGAACACCGCGCGCAGCACCACGGTGCCGGTGGCGGTATCAACGTTCACTTCCGAGAACGCCAGCTTGCCCTGCTCGGCGTACTGGCTGTTATCTTCCAGCGACAAACCTACTGCGGCGGTGTTGTCGGCCACTTTGGCGATCTGGCCGTCGGCCAGCGCACGGCGCAGGCGCAGCAGATCGGTGGAGGATTCGCTGACATCGACATAGATCGGATCAAGCTGAGTAATGGTGGCGAGATAATCGGTTTGCCCGTTGGTGACCAGCGCACCGGCGGTATACAGCGAGCGGCTGATGTGGCCGGAAATCGGCGCTTTCACCAGCGTGTAATCGAGATTCACCTTGGCGGTTTCCACATCGGCTTGCGCTTCACGCGCGGCGGCAACCGCATCGTCGTAAGTTTGCTGGCTGATGGCGTGCGCGTTGGCCAGCGGCTGATAGCGTTTCACCACCATTGCATCGTTCTGCCAGGTCGCCATCGCTTTGTCGTAGGCGGCTTTATAGGTGGCCGGATCGATTTGATACAGCGGCTGGCCGGCTTTCACTTCACCGCCCTCGGTAAACAGGATTTTTTCAATCACGCCGCTCACCTGCGGACGCACCTGCGCGGTTCTCACCGCCGTGGTTCGGCCAGGCAATTGGGTAACGAGCGTAACGGGTTCCGCTTTCAGGTTGACCACGCCCACTTGCGGGGTGGCGGATGCGGCGGGCTTTGCTCCGCCCTGGTCACAGGCTGCCAGTAAAAACACCACGCTGGCAGAAAGAAGTTTCAGGCGCATAGTTGTTCTCTAAAAGATAGGAAGGGAATAGTCACGAAGGTAATGACTCAAAAAGTCATTGTAAGGAGGCGGGTTAAGCGAGGTTGTTAAGGTTGCGTAAAATATATTTTCCAAAGGAAAATGGTAAACCTTTCGTGCCATAAATCGTTGGGATTTTTAGCTTTTCGCGGGTTTTTGATGGCGATTCCGTCCATGCATATCGCACCCGTAGGGTCGCCATTCATGGTGACCGTTCCGAAGGCCGCACAGTACGGTCATTGGCAAGGTCGTCATGAATGACGACCTTACGGTTATCCCTTCGGTTCGATGCCGCGACGTCGCAATTCGCGGCGCGCCAGCTCTTTTAACCAGCACGACAGCGTAACATTGTCGTCGTCGGTCACACTGCGCAGCTGTTCATGCAGCTCCGGATGAATACGTAACTGAAACGCCGAGGATCGGCCCTCGCCTTTTGGCGTGCGGTCTTTGGTTTTTGGCATTGCGGGTGGCCTCAACGAATCGCAATAAAAAATCGCCCCCTAAAGCGCTACCAACACTGTAAGGGGCTAGCGAACCGCCATGGAATGCGACATCGCGGTGCGTTACCTACAGGTTACACAACCCGATATTTTTATGTTGCCGGGGAAGTGTTAAGACTCAGACAAGAGGTGTGAGCGA
>NZ_DAMBSA010000003.1:11003-37388 GCF_032054795.1 Pantoea sp. CTOTU49201 | reverse complement strand
CACCACGTTCTCGCGCGAGGTCATCGATGACGGCACAGTACGCGATTCCAGCTCAAACACGTTCTCAATCAGCTCATGTTCCTGCTTACGCAACACACCCGCCAGCGCACCGGCTTCTACCACCGCATAAATATCGTCGGAAGTGATGTCGTCTTTACGCACCATCGGCAGTTTGAACAGGCGGAAGAAGACGTTCGCCAGGCCGTTGAACAGCCACACCAGCGGACGCAGCACCACTAAGCAGAAGCGCATCGGGTTGATGATGCGTAGCGCCACCGCTTCCGGGGCAATCATGCCGACGCGTTTTGGCGTCAGGTCAGCAAACAGAATGAACAGGCTGGTCACGATGGTGAAGGAGCAGATAAAGCTGAGCTGTTCAGCCAATTCGGGTGCCACAAAGCGGCTGAATAGGCTATTAAAGGCAGGCGAGAAAGCGGCATCGCCGACGATACCGCCGAGAATCGCCACGGCATTCAAGCCAATCTGCACCACGGTGAAGAACATGCCAGGTTGTTCCTGCATCTTCAGCACGCGCTGGGCATTGATGTTGCCTTCGTCAGCCAGCAGCTTCAGCTTGATCTTACGGGCGGCTGCCAGCGAGATCTCCGAAAGGGAAAAAAATGAACTGATGACTATCAGTAAAAGAATGACAAGCAAGCTATCGAGCATAAAAGATCCGTTGGGTTAATCACTTGTCATTTTTGGCCTGGGCAGCGCGGGAGTGGGCGTACGTCCGGTACTTGCCAGTCAAACAGGCTATCCGTGCCAAAAATGTCTGCGCCATATCGACAAGATAAGGTTAACGTCGGGGCAGAAAAAGGTGCAGGCGAGGCCTGCTGGTCGCTGATTATAGCAGCAGCGCTTATCATGCCGCTATAGGGGCATGATAAGCGCTCGGATTAATCCGAGTGAACAACCGTCTGCTGAAGAACAAGCTTGTGCTTGTTGTATCGTTTCCCCCATTTACCGACAATAGGTCACAATTTGGCTTAGTCGCTGGGTTTACGCCGATGGGCAGAAAAAAGAGCGGCTATGCTGATGGGTAAACGCGCGCTGGTGATACCCTTCCAGAGAATAAACGCCCCTGCGGAATAGGGGCCGGCATTATTAACAGGAGTACGTGTGCCACGATTTCATATTTATTGTTTGGCCAGCCTGTTGCTTGCTGCACCTGCCGTTGAGGCAGCCAAAGTGCGCTTGCAGCTGGACGGTCTTACCGGGGATTTACAGAAGAACGTCAGGGCACGCTTGTCCACTATCGGCACTGACGAGGTGTCGAACGACGGCCGTTTCCGCGCGCGTGTTGCAGAGGCGATCAAAGAAGGTCTGCGTGCGTTAGGTTATTACGAACCTGAGATCGATTTCGAATCGCGCCCGGCACCGCCACAAGGCGGTCGTCCGGTATTGATCGCGCACGTAAAGCCCGGCGAACCGGTCAAGATCGGCGGGAGCACCATCGTGATTGAAGGGGAAGCTCGCACCGACAAGGATTATCAAGCCTGGGTCAAACAGGGCACGCCGAAAGTCGGTGCGCAGCTCAATCACGGCGACTACGACAAATTTAAAAACGGCTTCTCCAGCCTGGCATTGCGTAATGGTTACTTCGACGGTGACTTTAAGCAAAGCCAGCTTGGCGTTTCGGTTGAACGGCGCGAAGCCTTCTGGGACATCAATTACGACAGCGGCCCGCGCTACCGTTTTGGTGATGTCGGTTTCCAGGGTTCGCAAATCGACGAAGCCTATCTGCAAAATCTGGTGCCATTCAAAAAGGGCGATCACTACAGCTCGCGCGATCTGGCGGAACTCAACCGTCGTTTATCGGCAACCGGCTGGTTCAACTCGGTGGTGGTCGCGCCTGAATTTGATAAAGGCCGTCAAACCAAAGTGCTGCCGCTGAATGCGGTGGTATCGCCACGCGTAGAAAACACCATTGAAACCGGCGTCGGTTACTCCACCGATGTCGGGCCGCGTATTAAAGGCACGTGGAAAAAACCGTGGATCAACAGCAGCGGCCACAGCCTGGCCGCCAGCGCCTACGTCTCCGCGCCGGAGCAGCAGCTCGATCTAACTTACAAAGTTCCGCTGCTGAAAAGTCCGCTCGAGCAGTATTACACCTTCTCTGGCGGCGTGAAGCGCACCGATCTTAACGACACCAAAGCTGATACAACCACGCTGGCGATGTCGCGTAACTGGGACAGCAGCAGCGGCTGGCAGAAGGCGATTAACCTGCGCTGGAGCCTCGATCACTTTACCCAAGCCAGCGTTACCAACACCACCATGCTGCTCTATCCGGGCGTCAGCCTGAACCGCACCCGTTCGCGCGGCGGTTTGATGCCGACGTGGGGCGATTCGCAGCGTTACTCGGTGGACGTGTCGGATACCACATGGGGTTCGGACGTTGATTTCGTCATCATGCAGGCGCAAAACGTCTGGATTCGCACGCTCGCCGATAAGCATCGCTTTGTGGCGCGCGGCAATGTTGGCTGGATCGAAACCAACGACTTCGACAAAGTGCCGCCGGATCTGCGCTTCTTCGCCGGTGGCGATCGCAGTATTCGCGGTTACAAATACAAAGACGTATCACCACGTGATGACAACGGCAAGCTGACCGGCGCCTCGAAAATGGCCACCGGCTCGCTTGAATATCAATACAACGTGACCGGCAAATGGTGGGGCGCGGTGTTCGTCGATTCCGGTGAAGCGGTCAACGACATCAAGCAGACCGACCTGAAAACCGGTGCCGGCTTCGGCGTGCGCTGGTCATCTCCGGTAGGGCCGATCAAGTTTGATATCGCGCGGCCGATTGGCGACGACAAGGAGCATGGATTGCAATTTTATGTAGGATTGGGGCCTGAACTATGAAGCTGTGGAAAAAGGTCCTGATTGGCATTGGTATTTTTCTGGTGCTGCTGTTGGGCAGCATTGCGTTTCTGGTAGGCACCACGCCGGGTTTGCATCTGCTGCTGAAAGGCGCCGATCGTTGGGTGCCAGGTTTGTCGATCAAACAGGTTGAAGGTGGCTGGCGCGACCTGACGCTAAGCGGCGTGAAGTATGAAATGCCGGGCGTCAGTGTGGATGCCGGACGTTTCCATCTGGCGCTGAATCTCAACTGCCTGCTGCATTCGTCAGTGTGTGTTAATGACATCGCGCTGCAGGATGTCAGCGTGGTGGTCGATAGCAAAAAAATGGCGCCGGCCAGCGCACCGCCGCCGGAAGAGCAGAGCGGCAGCACCAATCTCAGCACGCCGTATCCGATTACGCTCAGCAAAGTTGGCCTGCATAACATCAACGTTAAAGTTGATGACACGGCGATCTCCCTGCTCGATTTCACTACCGGTCTACAGTGGCAGGATCGCGCGCTGACGCTGACGCCAACCCATATCCAAAGCCTGCTGATTGCGCTGCCGAAAGCGGCCAAAGTGGTTGATGAGCAAGTGGTGCAGCCAAAAGTTCAGCAGCCGCAGCCGGATGAAAAGCCGCTGGGTGAAACGTTGCAGGCGATGTTTGCTAAGCCGCTGTTACCGGATATGCCGGACTTCCAGCTGCCGCTGGATATCACCGTGCAGGAACTGCTGGGTGAACAGCTGCGTATTACCGGCGATACCGACGTATCCATTACGCGTCTGTTGTTAAAAGCCAAAACCGCCGATCGTCATCTGCAGCTGGAAACCTTCGATGTCGATTCGCCGCAAGGCCAGGTGAACGCCAGCGGTGAAGCGACGTTGGCCGATAACTGGCCGGTGAATTTCGCGCTCAATGGCACGCTCAATCTCGACCCGATCAAGGGCGAGAAGATCAAAATGAACCTCGCGGGCGCGATGCGCGATGAGCTGAAACTCGGGCTGAATCTTTCCGGTCCGGTGCGTGCGCAGCTGGATGCGACCACGCAACTTGCGGTCGCCGGTTTGCCGCTGGCGCTGAAACTCACCAGCCCGCAGCTGCGCTGGCCGCTCACCGGCGCGGTGCAGTATCAGGCGGATAATCTCGATTATCAGTTCAAAGGCAAAGCCACCGATTACGTGATGTCGCTGCGCACCGCAGTGAAAGGCGAAGGCGTGCCGCCCGCCACCATTGCGCTGGACGGCAAAGGCACCGAGCAGCAGTTCAATCTGGATAAGCTGCGCGTGGCGGCGCTGCAAGGCAACATCGATCTGACGGCGCTGGTGGACTGGAGCAAAGCCATCAGCTGGCGCAGCGAATTGACGCTCTCCGGCATCAACACCGCCAAACAGTATCCTGAATGGCTAGCGAAGCTGGATGGCAAAATTGCCACGCGCGGCAGCCTGTACGGCGGAACATGGCAGCTCAGCGTGCCGCAGCTGGAGCTGAAAGGGAACGTTAAGCAGAACGCGGTGAGCGCCAAAGGTACGTTGAGCGGCAACAGCTACAATCAGTGGAAAGTGCCCGGCCTTAACATTGCGCTGGGCCGCAACCATCTGGATGTAAAGGGCGAGCTGGGCGACACGCTTAATCTCGATGCCAACATTGATGCGCCAAATCTGGATAACGCGCTGCCGGGTCTGGGCGGCGTCGCCAAAGGCACCATCAAAGCACGCGGCACGTTACAGGCGCCTCAGCTGCTGGCCGATCTCACCGCTACCGGTTTGCGCTGGCAGCAGCTGCAAATCCGTCGTGTGGCGTTACAGGGCGATGTGAAATCCAGCGATCAGATCGCCGGTAAGCTGCAACTGCGTGTGGAACAATTGCAGCAGGACGCGCTGAAAGTGAATCTGCTGACGCTGAACGCCGACGGCAACGAAAAGCAGCATCAACTGAAGCTCGACGTGCAGGGCGAACCGGTTTCCGGTCAGCTGGCGCTTAACGGCAGCTTTGATCGTAAAACCGAGCGCTGGCAGGGCAATCTCAACAACACGCGTTTCGACACGCCGGTGGGCGAATGGCGACTGACGCGGGCGATGGCGATTGATTACCTCAACAGCAAGCAAACCGCCACCATTGGACCGCACTGCTGGCAGAACCCGAACGCGCAGCTGTGCGTACCTGAACCGATTGAAGCCGGTGCCAGCGGACATGCGCATGTGGTGCTCAACCGCTTCGATCTGGCGATGATCAAACCGTTCCTCACCGATGCCACCAAACTGAACGGCGTGTTTAGCGGTGATGCGCGTGTTAACTGGACCGCCGACGGCGCGCTGCCAACCGGCACCGTCGCGCTGAAAGGCAGCGGCGTGAAAGTGGAGCAGGACGTGCAGGGCAACACCTTGCCGATCGCCTTCGATACGCTGAACCTGAATGCCGCGCTGCGTAACGGCCGCGCGCAGCTTGATTGGCTGATCCATATCGTCAATAACGGTCAGCTAAGCGGCAATGTGCAGATCGCCGATCCGGAGAATCGTCGTCAGCTGTCGGGCAACATCGGCATCAACAATATTTCGCTGGCGATGTTGAATCCGGCGCTGATGCAGGGCGAGAAAATCAAAGGCAATCTGAACAGCAATCTGCGCCTTGGCGGCACGCTGCAGCAGCCGCAGGTGTTTGGTCAGTTGGGGCTGAGCGATGTGGATGTCGATGGCAGCTTTATGCCGGTCGATCTCACCGCCGCCAATCTCAACATGGTGTTCAACGGCATGAGCTCAACGCTCAACGGCATGATTCAGACGGCGCAGGGCAATCTTAACCTGAGCGGTAACGCCGACTGGAGCCAGCTGGATAACTGGCGCGCGCGCGTGGCGGCGCAAGGCAGCCGTATCCGCGTCACCGTGCCGCCGATGGTGCGCATGGATGTCTCGCCAGACTTAGTGTTTGAAGCAACGCCAGCCGCGTTTAGCCTCGACGGCAGAGTGGATATTCCGTGGGCGCGCATTACCGTGCAGGAAGTGCCGGAAAGCGCCACCGGCGTCTCCTCTGATGAAGTGATGCTGGATCAAAATCTCAAACCGATTCAGCCGAAAACTGCCGCGATCCCGATCAACAGCAATCTGGTGATCCACGTCGGTAATGATGTGCGCCTTTCGGCGTTTGGTCTCAAAGCTAAACTGAATGGCGATCTCAAACTGGTGCAGGATAAAAATGGCCTTGGCTTAAACGGCCAGATCAATATCCCATCCGGTCGCTTCCATGCGTATGGTCAGGATCTGGTGGTGCGCAAAGGTGAGCTGCAGTTCGCTGGGCCGCCGGATCAGCCTTACGTCAATCTCGAGGCGATCCGTAATCCTGAGGCCACCGAAGACGATGTTACCGCCGGATTACGCGTAACCGGGCTGGCGGATGAGCCAAAAGTGGAAGTGTTCTCCGATCCGGCGATGTCGCAGCAGGAAGCGCTTTCTTACCTGTTACGCGGCCAGGGACTCAACAGCGATGGTGACAGCAACGCATTAACTTCAGCGCTTGTTGGATTGGGGGTTGCGCAAAGTGGTCAGGTTGTGGGTAAAATCGGCGAGACCTTCGGTGTCAGTAATCTCGCGGTTGATACCGCTGGCGTAGGTGATAGCCAGCAGGTGCAGGTGAGTGGTTACGTGTTACCGGGTCTACAAGTAAAATACGGTGTTGGCATATTTGATTCACTGGCGACCTTAACCTTGCGTTATCGCCTGATGCCCAAACTCTATTTAGAAGCCGTGTCGGGTCTCGATCAGGCACTGGATCTGCTCTATCAGTTTGAGTTTTAGCAATGCGAATAATTGTCTACGGCAGTTTACGGCGCAAACAGGGAAACAGTCATTGGATGACGAATGCGCAGTGGCTCGGCGACCATCAGATTGTGGGGTTTGATCTCTACAATCTGGGTCACTATCCGGGCGTGGTGGAAGGAGAAGGCAGCGTCTATTGCGAGGTGTATCGCATTGACGCCAGCACGCTCGGCGAACTTGATGCCTTGCGCACCAAAAATGGCGAATACAAACGCCAGCTTATTCAGACGCCTTACGGCAGTGCCTGGCTGTATGTCTATCAACGCTCAGTCGCGGGTCGCACGCATATCGCGAGCGGTGACTGGTTAAGGCGAGATGGCGAAACAGAGGCATAAATAAAAACACCGTCCAATGGACGGTGTTTTTTTATGCATGGCAGAAAGAGGCTTATTTCTTTTGCGCACGCTCGTAAGAGGCGATGATTTCAGCTTTGGCCGCTTCTGCGTTGTCCCAGCCGTCAACCTTCACCCATTTGCCTTTTTCCAGATCTTTGTAGTGCTCGAAGAAGTGGGTGATCTGCGCTTTCAGCAGTTCTGGCAGGTCGTTCACATCTTTGATGTGATCGTACTCTTTGCTCAGCTTGGTGTGCGGAACCGCAACCAGTTTGGCATCTTCGCCAGACTCGTCGGTCATTTTCAGCACGCCAACGGGACGGCAGCGGATCACTGAGCCCGGCACCAGCGGATATGGGGTTGGCACCAGCACGTCAACCGGATCACCATCCAGAGACAGCGTGTGGTTGATGTAACCGTAGTTGCACGGATAGAACATGGCGGTAGACATGAAACGGTCTACAAACAGGGCGCCAGACTCTTTGTCGACTTCATATTTGATCGGATCGGCATTAGCCGGGATCTCAATGACAACGTAGATATCTTCTGGCAACTCTTTACCTGCAGGCACCTGGTTCAAACTCATCTGGCTTTCCTTCATTAGTCATATGTTGAGTGACGGCTATTATAGCCAACTGACTCTGAAAGTATGCCCCCTTTTTGGCGTTTCGGAATGCTCCAAGGCGCTACTTCGCGGTGACAAACAGCGAGACGATCCCCGCAGCAATCAGTGGTCCGACCGGCACACCACGGAAGAAGGCCACGCCAATCACCGTACCAATCAACAGCCCACCAATCACCGACGGCTGCACGCTCATAAAGTTCACACCGCGTCCGCCGAGCCAGGCAACAAAAACGCCCACCACAATCGCGATAATCGATTGCCAGTTGGCGAACGATTTCAACAGCGAAGAAGCCGGCAGCGTGCCGCTGGCCAGCGGCGCCATCACCGCAACGGTGAGAATGATGATGCCAATCTGAATGCCCTGTTTTTCCACATAGGGAAAGAATTGCGACAGCGGAGTGAGCTTAATCGCCAGCAGGATCAGAATCGAGATGGTAACGGCGCTGTTATGAACGAAATAGCTGAGGACGGCGAGGCAAACAAGAATGATGGTGGAGGCATAAGCAGCCATGGTTTCTCCCTGCAGATGAATGGGCGCGCTGGCCGATGCCAGCGCTAAGCGTATTAAACGCTTACATTAATCAACAATCGTCGGGGTTGGCGCAACTGCCTTTGTTAATTGATTGCAACATCAGCGCCTGATTGCGCACCAGACTCACGCCCTGCGCACCGACCGATAGCGCGGCCATCGTGCCCTGGCTGCTAACAAAATAGCTGCGGCTGGCATCCAGCCAGCTGTCGCGATAAGTCAGCCACGCGCGCTGGGCACTGCGCAATTTGTCTTTAGGCGCGCCGGTTAATTTTTTCATCGCTTGGGTGTACTGCGCGTTCATCTCTTTATCCCAGGCTTTATTGGCCGTGCCGTAGCATTGAGACATACCGGCGGTGCTGGATTCCTCTTTCAGACACTGATCGAGCTGCTGATCGATAGGGTTTTGTTGCGCTGCAGCAAAACCACTGACCAACAAACACGCCATCGGGAGCCATTTTTTCATCGTTTCATTCCTTAAATTTTGATGGGGCAGACTTCAGTAAAAGTGAAGTCTGGGTGATCGTCAGCCAATTGACCATCAACAATGGATAAAGTTTCCGCGATCAACTGCCGATAATCTTTCCGTTTTAGGGCCAGCGGATTTCTGCCTTTTCTTGCAAACGGGGATAATCATGTTCAAACAGCTATCAATTCGTACTGCATTACTCACGCTTTTGGCTTTTATGACGCTGCTGCTGCTGGCAGTCAGCGCGATGGGCATCTCGGCCATCAACGCAGGCAATCAATCACTGGATGCGCTCAACCGCATACAGGGGATTGAGCTCAATGCCTTGTATCAAAGTCGTTCTGAACTGATGCGCGCTCGCGCCAACGCTGCATTGGCGGTGCGTAAAATTGAAATTGGTTTACTGGATGACGGCGATGTTGTCACCAAACAAACCCAGGCGGCAGTAGAAAGTTCTCATAAGTATTTGCAGGCCTTTGTGGACGCCGGAACGGTCACCGCTCACGGCAAAACGCTGGCTGACGCCGTCGTCGCGACCTATAACGCGTACGAGAAAGAGGGCATCACGCCGATGATTGATGCCCTGAAAAAGCAGTACACCGACGAATATTATCAGGTGCTGGAGGGCAAACAGTCGGCGCTGGCGGCCAGTTACTCGAAAGCGGTGAATGACTTCAGTGTCTACGCCAATGAAGTCTCGGCGGCGCGCCTGGCGCAGGCCGCGCATGATGAGCTGCAGCTGAAGATTCTGATTGGCGTTTCCGTGGCGCTGACCTTGCTGTTGATTGCGCTGGCCTGGCAACTGCTGCGTCGTCTGCTGCTGCGTCCACTCGACGGCGCAATTCTGCATCTGGAGCAAATTGCGGCGGGCGATTTATCCCAGCCGCTGCCCGCCGCCGGAAAGAATGAGTTAGGTCGTCTCAATCAGGCGCTGGCGAATATGCAGCTGGCGCTCAGCAGTTCGGTCAGTCAGGTACGTGAAGCCAGCTTGCAGATTGATGTGGGCAGCCGCGAGTTAGCGGCAGGTACCGTGCATCTTTCCCAGCGTACCGAAGAGTCAGCCGCCTCGCTGGAGCAAACCGCCGCCAGCATGGAGCAACTCACCGCCACCGTGCGTCTCAATGCCAGTAACGCCAAAGAGGCCAATCAGCTCGCCAGCAATGTCTCCGACAGCGCCGATCGTGGTGCCGAAGTGGTTGGCTACGTGATGGAGAAGATGCAGGAGATCACTCAAAGCTCCAATCGCATCGGCGACATTCTCAGCGTGATTGATGGCATTGCTTTCCAGACCAACATTCTGGCGCTGAACGCCGCGGTCGAAGCCGCGCGTGCCGGTGAACAAGGGCGCGGCTTCGCCGTGGTCGCCAATGAAGTACGCACGCTGGCCGGTCGCAGCGCTACCGCCGCTAAAGAGATCCGCGAGCTGATCGCGGAATCGCAGACGCGAGTGCAAGAGGGCAGCGACATGGCGACGCGCGCGGGTGAAACCATGGATGAGATCTCCAGCGAAGTGATGCGCGTCACCACGTTGATGAAAGAGATCTCCATCGCTTCGGAAGAGCAGAGTCGCGGTATCGAACAGGTGAATCAGGCGGTAACGCAGATGGATGAAGCCGCACAACAGAACGCCGCGTTGGTCGAAGAGGCCAGCGCCGCCACCCAATCGCTGGAAGCGCAGTCGCAGCAGTTGCAGGATTCGATGGCGCAATTCCGCGTGTCTGCGGCGTAATAAAGTTAATAGGCGTGAAATAAGTTGGGTCGCTATAAATAGCGACCCAATAATCAATTTATCGCAGCGCGTATTTAGACGTAGCGAATCATTAAGACGGAATTTAATTACTTTTATGCGTGCGAATGATTTCGGCTAGCGCATCATCTTCCGCGTAAAAATAAGCTGCGGGTATTTCTAATACGTCCGCCAATCGCTGCGCTGTATCCAAATCAACCTGATGAATTCCATTCTCGTAACGATTAATTCGCGTGCTGGCAACAAACTCATCGATCCCCGCCGCAATCCCCAATCCTTTTTGAGACAAACCTTTAGCCAGACGCGCTTGTTTCAAGCGTCTTTGGAAGGTTAGCTGGAGAGAGGAGGTCGATTTCATGGCTACGAGAATCGTAGATTTACTGCTTGTCAGATACTACGAGTAACGTAGTATCGTAAATAGAACAGATAAGCGGACTAAGGAGAGTTACGTGAATAATGCAAAACAAGACTGGCATCCTGCCGATATTATTGCTGCTCTGCGAAAGAAAGGAACTTCAATGGCGGCGGTGTCGCGGCAATCTGGATTATGTTCAACCACGCTCGCCAATGCATTAGTGCGGCCGTGGCCAAAAGGGGAATTATTAATTGCCGATGCGATTGGTATTTCGCCCGCAGAAATTTGGCCGAGTCGTTATTATGCGGAAGATGGCGCGTTAATTGATCGCCAGGCCAAAATCAGAAATATGAAAACAAAAAGCCCGCACTAAGGCGGGCTTGGTACAGCGGGAAAAAATTACGCTGAATGGTCGTCCGGATATTCACGGATGAAGCGTTCAACGTCGCCCACCATCGCGTCGTTGCCGCAGAAGAACGGGCAGCGCTGATGCAGCGTTTCTGGCTGGATGTCGAGGATGCGATTAGCACCATCGCTGGCTTTACCGCCCGCTTGCTCCGCCAGGAAGGCCATTGGGTTGCATTCGTACAGCAGACGCAACTTGCCTTTTGGATGGCTGGCAGTGCTTGGGTAAAGGTAGATGCCGCCTTTCAGCAGGTTACGATGGAAATCGGCCACCAGTGAACCAATGTAGCGCGAGGTATACGGGCGCTTTGTGGCGATATCTTCTTCCTGACAGAACTTCAGGTATTTCTTCACGCCCTGCGGGAAGCGAATATAGTTACCTTCGTTGATTGAGTAGGTGTAACCCTTCTCCGGGAAGGTCATGCGTTCGTGGCTCAGACAGAACACGCCGAGCGACGGATCGTAAGTAAACGCATGCACGCCCACGCCGGTGGTGTAAACCATCATGGTGGAAGAACCGTAAACCACGTAACCCGCCGCAACCTGCTTGTTGCCCGGCTGCATGAAGTCGGCTTCGGTGATTGGCGTGCCCGGCTCGCTGATGCGATGGTAGATAGAGAAAATGGTGCCGACGGAAACGTTAACGTCGATGTTTGAAGAACCGTCCAGCGGATCCATTAATACAACATATTTGCCATTCTCGGAGCCTTCAAAGATGACGAACTCGTCTTCTTCTTCCGACGCGATACCGGCCACCACGCCGCGCGCTTTCAGGGCGGCTTTCAGCTTTTCGTTGGCAAACAGATCGAGTTTCATCTGCTGCTCACCCTGCACGTTTTCCACGCCGCTGGCACCCAGAATATCCACCAGACCCGCTTTGTTGATGTCGCGGTGGATAATTTTAGCGCCAAGCTTAATGGAAGAAATCAGCGCCGTCAGTTCACCTGTGGCGTGTGGAAAGTCGTGTTGCTTCTCGACGATGAATTCGCCTAACGTTTTCATAACACATTCCCTGCATCTACGATGGAGTGGCAGCAGCTGTAACAAGCTACCAACGTATGAGCGCAGTTTAGCCGATTGAACTTTAAAAACCATAGTCCTAATCCGTTTCTTCCCTCTCAACTCGGCGTTACACTGTGCGCCGAACTTTTGAGTAATGGATCTCTTTATGCGTATTCACATCCTCGGGATTTGTGGCACTTTCATGGGCGGACTGGCGATGCTGGCACGCTCGCTGGGACATGAAGTTACCGGCTCAGACGCCAATGTCTATCCGCCGATGAGCACGTTGCTGGAACAGCAAGGCATTGAATTGACAGAAGGTTACGATGCCAGTCAGCTCGATCCGCAACCGGATCTGGTGATCATTGGTAACGCGATGACGCGCGGCAATCCTTGTGTGGAAGCGGTACTGGAACGCAACATTCCTTACCTCTCTGGCCCGCAATGGCTGCACGATTTCGTACTGCGCGATCGTTGGGTGCTGGCGGTGGCGGGAACCCACGGCAAAACCACCACAGCCGGCATGGCAGCGTGGATTCTCGAGGCCTGCGGCCTGGAACCGGGCTTTATCATCGGTGGTGTGCCAGGAAACTTCGAGGTTTCGGCAAAATTAGGAAAAAGTCCATTCTTCGTCATCGAAGCGGATGAGTACGACAGCGCGTTCTTCGACAAGCGTTCCAAGTTTGTGCATTACTGCCCGCGCACGCTGATCCTCAACAACCTCGAATTCGATCACGCGGATATCTTTGACGATCTGCGCGCCATCCAGAAGCAGTTCCATCACTTAATCCGCATCGTGCCGGGCCAGGGCAAGATCCTGCTGCCGGAGCATGACAACAACATCAAGCAAGTGATGGCGATGGGCTGCTGGAGCGAGCAGGAAAGCGTGGGCGATAACGGTCACTGGCAGGCGAAAAAGCTGACGCCGGACTCGTCACATTGGGAGATCTGGCTCGACGGCGAGAAAGTCGGCGAAGTGAACTGGGCGCTGGTGGGCGAGCACAACATGCACAATGGCCTGATGGCGATTGCAGCGGCGCGTCATGTTGGAGTGAAACCGGTGGATGCGGGTGAAGCGCTGAGCAGTTTCATTAATGCCCGTCGTCGTCTCGAATTGCGTGGTGAAGTGAACGCCATCAAGGTGTACGACGATTTTGCTCACCATCCGACTGCGATTCTCGCCACGCTGGCGGCGCTGCGCAGCAAAGTGGGCGGCACGGCACGCATTCTGGCGGTGCTTGAGCCGCGTTCAAATACCATGAAGATGGGTGTGAGCAAGAACGAGTTAGCGCCATCGCTGGGTCGCGCAGACGAAGTGTTCCTGTTCCAGCCGCACCATATTCCGTGGCAGGTTTCCGATGTCGCTGAGGCGTGCATTCAGCCAGCGCAGTGGAGCGCGGATATCGATACGCTGGTGGAAATGGTGGCGAAGAAAGCCCAGCCAGGCGATTCGATTCTGGTGATGAGTAACGGCGGGTTTGGTGGTATTCACCAGAAACTGCTGGAGCGGTTAGGGCGGTGATGGTGCGGTGGCCATAAATGGCCACCCTACAACAGGACATCGTAGGGTCGGCATTCATGCCGACCTTTTTCATGTCCGCAGAAAGCTTAAGCTTCTGCCAGCTCGCGCAGATACTGGAAAATCTGGCGGGCGGATTTTGGTGGCTTGTTGGTGGCTTTCTCTTTCTGCGCGTTGCGGATCATGCTGCGCAGCTGCTGACGATCGGCGTGCGGATAGAGGTTAAACACCTCAGCGACCGCGTCATCACCTTGCTCGATCAAACGATCGCGCAAAATCTCCAGCTTATGGAACAGCGCAACCTGCTGGTTATGACGGTTCTTCAGCTTATCCAGCGCCTGGCGAATCGGATCTTCATCGCGGGCACGCAGCATCTTACCGATCAGCTGCAGCTGACGGCGGCGGCCTTCTTTCTTGATGCGCTGCGCCAGTTCAATCGCGTCGCGCAGTTGTTCGTCGAGTGGAATCTTGTCGAGGGAGTTTTTCCCCAGATCAACTAACTCGGCGCCAAGGCGTTTCAGCTCTTCGGCATCGCGTTTAATTTCGCTTTTGCTGACCCAGATAATCTCTTCGTCTTCTTCGTCATTATTATCCGGCACATCGTCGAGCCAGTCATCGGGCTGCTTGGTCATCTCTTGGCTCCCAAAAAAAAGAGGCTAATCCTACCAGTTTATCGGGCGACTGCGAAATTGTTCTCTGAGTCTGATAGACTCAAACAATTCATACTTAAGATTAGACGGCAGGTCGATGAACGTATCTACTCAGGTTGCAGAACAACGTAAAGTGTTGGAACAGGCTGTCGCGCAGGCGTTGGAACTGGCAAAAGCCAGCACCGATGGTGCTGAAGTGGCGGTCACGAAAACCACCGGCATCGGCGTCAGTACCCGCTATGGCGAAGTGGAAAACGTCGAATTCAACAGCGATGGTGCGCTCGGCATCACCGTCTACCATCAAAACCGTAAAGGCAGCGCCTCCTCAACCGATCTCAGCCCGGATGCGATCAAACGCACCGTGCAGGCGGCGATTGATATCGCGCGCTACACCTCGGTGGATCCGTTCGGCGCACCGGCTGATCCCGAATTGCTGGCGTTTGAAGCGCCGGATCTTGATCTCTATCATCCGTGGGAGATCGATGCCGATCGCGCTATCGAACTGGCCGCTCAGGCGGAACAGGCTTCATTACAAGCTGACAAGCGCATCACCAATACCGAAGGCGGCAGCTTCAACAGCCACGTTGGCATCAAAGTGTTCGGCAACAGCCACGGCATGTTGCAGAGCTACTGCTCAAGCCGCCATTCGCTCTCCAGCTGTGTGATTGCAGAGCAGGACGGCAACATGGAGCGCGATTACGCGTACACCATTGGCCGCTCTTTTGACGATCTGAAAAGCGCCGATTGGGTCGGTGCCGAGTGCGCCCGCCGCGTGCTGGCACGTCTGGCGCCGCGCAAGCTCTCAACCATGAAAGCGCCGGTGATCTTCGCGCCGGAAGTGGCGACCGGTTTGTTTGGTCATCTGGTCGGCATGATCAGCGGCAGCAGCGTCTACCGCAAATCGACCTTCCTGCTCGATTCGCTCGGTAAGCAGATTCTGCCGGAGTGGCTGACCATTGAAGAGCATCCACATCTGCTGAAAGGCCTCGCGTCCACGCCGTTCGACAGCGAAGGCGTGCGCACCCAATCGCGTGACATCATTAAAGATGGCGTGCTGCAGAACTGGCTGTTAACCAGCTATTCGGCGCGCAAGCTGGGCTTGCAGAGCACCGGCCACGCAGGCGGCATCCACAACTGGCGTATTGCTGGTCAGGGCCACAGCTTTGACGACATGCTGAAGCAGATGGGCACCGGTTTAGTGGTGACCGAAATGATGGGCTCCAGCATCAACGGCATGACCGGCGACTATTCACGCGGTGCATCCGGTTTCTGGGTGGAAAACGGTGAGATTCAATATCCTGTGAGCGAGATCACAATCGCTGGCAACCTCAAGGATATGTGGCTCAATATGGTAACCGTCGGTAACGACATTGAAACCCGCAGCAATATACAATGCGGTTCGGTGCTGCTGCCGGAGATGAAAATCGCCGGACAATAAGAGTCATCGCTTTCTGAAAGCAGCCCGCAAGGCTGCTTTTTTTTGGCCCGACAATAATAAGGATAAAATTTATGCGTAAGCATGTGATTGCAATGTTGTCTCTCTCGCTGTTGTTCTCCTCGGCTAGCGTGTTTGCGGCCGATTTAGAAAAAGATATGGATGCGCTTAAAGATGGTCTGAGCGTGGTGAAGAAAACCTCCGACGCGCAGGAAATGCATACCGCGCTGGGCAAAATGCGCCAGGCGGCGACGGATGCTAAGCAATCCACGCCGGAAAAACTGGAAGGTCAGGCGGCCGATAGCGCGCAGATCAAGGATTATCACGCCGGTCTGGATTCACTGATTGCTCAGATCGATGTGGTCGATCAGCTGGCACAAGCCAACAAGCTGGACGAAGCCAAAGCCGAAGCGAAGAAACTGGAAGATATTCGCAACGCCAACCATAAGAAATTCCGCTGATAAACCGGCCAGCCCTGCGGCTGGCCTTATTCTTTCTTGCCTTCTCACCGCTTTAATCCACGTAAATCCATCATTTCTCGCATTTTGTGACCTGTTTCGCACACTTCGTGCGTCCTGAGATCTGGCGCACACTCGCCCGTGGGATTTCCACTTTGAGGTGGAAAAGATGCGTCTCAACAGCCTGCAGCGGAAAGCGTAATTTCTTTTCAACGCGAATTATCTGTAATTGTCCGCTGTAAACAGGAGTAACAAGGTGAGGAGTGAAGCTGTCCCGCTGAAACAGAGCACGCCGGAAGCGATTCAGGCGCTGGCGGATAAGGTGTTAAGCCAAATTGCAGCGATCTACGCCGCGCATCACATCGAAGCCAACGCCGTGCAGCAGCAGATGCTGGCTTCGCATGTCCGGGCGATGGCATCGCGCTCCCTGACGGGAGAAGCGCTGCCGGAAGTAGAAGCTGAGCTGTTTGAAGATATCTCGCCGGAAACCATGGCGCTGGCGCAGCAGGTGGTTGATCTGTTTGGCAATCTGCCCAAAGAGGAAGCCTGGCTGTTATCCGTACATATCGAAGTTGCACGTGCAAACGAAGCTTAAATTTTAAGGAATTCAACATGGTAACTGTAGTGATTGGCGATCGTCTGGGTAAAGGTCAGAAAGTAGCCGCGGGCATCGAGAAAGCCGGTGGTCGTGCGGTGGTGGTGCCGGGCGTGGCAGCCGACATGAAGCTGGGCGATGTAATGAAAGCGGAAAACGCTGACTTCGGCATCTCCTTCTGCGGCAGCGGCGGCGCCGGTGCGATTACCGCGCAGAACAAATATGGCTACAAAGCCAAACACGGCATGCGTTCGATTGACGAAGGCGTTACCGCCATCAATGAAGGTGCCACCGTGCTGGGCTTCGGCTTTATGGATAAAGAAGAGCTGGGTGAGCGTCTGGTGCAGGCCTGGACTAAAAAACACGGCAGCTAAGTATGAAACAGCAATACGAGACGCAGGTAACGGTGCAGGGCAAAGGCGACAGTAAAGCAAAAGCCTTTGCCGATGCGCTGAGCAAGGTGCAGCAGCAAGTGCTGCGCACCAGCCAAAAGATTCTGTTGCGCATTGAACCCATGGATGTGCGGGTGCTGCGCGCGCAGGAGAGCGTGCGCAAGGAAAAATTCTTGTTCTTCTTCCTCGCGCGTGAGCGACGGAATTACAGCGTTGAGCTGGAAATTACCGTTAGCGTCACTGTGATCGACACCGACAAGGTGGACTTCATAGCGACTTAATAAAAACGACAACAAGGGTACGACGACATGTTTTTAATCATTTTGTTTAAGTCGTTAATCATTGGCGGATTGGTTGGCGTCGGGGTAGGAGCGGGCGCAGCGCGCATGTTCCACGCACCGACCACGCAAGGTATGGGCGCATTCCGTACCTTGGGTGAACTCAATTCCTGTGAAGGCGATCCAGCATCGCACTTCTCCTTTGGTCTCGGCTTCTTCTTTAACGCCTGGGCATCATCCGTTGCAGCGGGTTCTTTCACGCAGGACGTCGATCACCGCATTTTGCCTAACTGGGGCGCGGCGGCATTGATGGTGAAAAACCGCAACGTGGCGGAAACGCTGCACAATCCGAAACGCATGGCGATTGCCTGCGGCATCATCGGCATGATTGTGGTGGCCTTCCTTAATAGCACCGCATCTGCCGTTCCGGCGGCCTTGCAGGTCACCGCAGTGAAAGTGCTGGTGCCGGCGGCTAACCTGCTGGTGAATACCGTGATGCCAGTGATCTTCTGGCTGGCAGCGATTGATGCCGGTAAGAAATCTGGCTTCTGGGCCACCATCTTCGGCGGCCTGGCGCAGCTGATCATGGGCAACGCCGTACCGGGTTTGGTGCTGGGTATCCTGATCGGTAAAGGTGTGGAAGAGAGCGGCTGGAACAAAGTCACCAAAGTGATGATGTTCGCCATCGTGCTGCTGTTTGCTTTGAGCGGCTTCTTCCGCGGTTTCGACATGAAACTGCTGCAATCCTTCCAGCTGGGTATTCCAGGCTGGCTGGATATGATCCACAACAGCGTCAGCGGCAAATAAGGAGCCATCAGCATGAACGAAACCGAAAACAAAGGGTTCTGGTACGCCGACTGGTCTTTCCCGATTTTTGTTGGCCTGCTCTCGTCCGGCGTGTTTGCCGGTACGCACATGTATTACCTGTACGGCATTGGTGCTTTTAACGAAGTGGCGTTTGTCTCGATGCTGCGTTCCGGTATGGAAACCGGCGTGTACGGCGCGGTGGCGGCATTCGGTGCCAGCTTCCTGTTCGCGCGCATCATCGAAGGTTCGCTGGTGGGGATTCTCGATATCGGCGGCGCGATCCAGACCGGCGTTGGCCTTGGCGTTCCGGCGCTGCTGCTCGGTGCGGGCATCGTGTTCCCGGTCGCCAACTTCGCCGCTTCACTGGCCACCGGTTTGGTGGTGGGTTTAGCGATTGGTTATCTGATCATCCTGGCGCGTAAGTTCACCATCAATCAGAGCGACTCAACCTACGGCGCCGACGTGATGATGGGCGCGGGTAACGCATCGGGCCGTTTCCTTGGGCCGTTGATTATCTTGTCGGCGATGGCTGCGTCGATTCCGATTGGTCTCGGTTCGCTGGTGGGTGCGCTGCTGTTTTACCTGTGGAATAAGCCGATCACCGGCGGCGCGATTTTGGGCGCGATGGTGTTGGGTGCGATGTTCCCAATCTCTCTCTGATGCTGGACGGTCGCCATGAATGGCGACCCTACGGCGGGTTGGAGCGATTTTCGTATGGTGCGCATTTATGCGCACCTTAATGAGTAAGGAGTAAGCATGTTTGATCTGATTCTGCGCCGCGCACGTCTGTGCGACGAACAGCTGGTGGATATTGCCATCCAGCACGGCAAAATTGCCGCCGTCGGCGAGGTAAGCGGCCCGGCACAGCAGGAGCGCGATCTCGCGGGACGTTACTATGTCAGCGCTGGCTGGATTGACAGCCACGTGCACTGTTATCCCAAATCCCCGATTTATCACGACGAAGCCGACACCATTGGCATGGCGCAAGGCGTCACCACGGTGGTGGATGCCGGCAGCACCGGCGCTGATGACATCGACGACTTTTATCAGCTCACGCGTTCGGCCACCACTGAAGTACGCGCGCTGATCAACATCTCGCGCACCGGCATTGTGACGCAAAACGAGCTGGCCGATATGGCGCAGATCGACGGTGATGCAGTGGTGCAGGCGGTGAAACGCCGCCCGGACTTTATCGTCGGCCTGAAAGCGCGCATGAGCAGTAGCGTGGTGGGCGAAAACGGCATTCAGCCGCTGGTGCGCGCCAAGGCGATTCAGCAGGCGGCCGGCAATTTGCCGCTGATGGTGCACATCGGCAACAACCCGCCGGTGCTGGAAGAGATTGCCGACCTGCTGACCGCCGGCGACATCATTACGCACTGCTTTAACGGCAAGCCGAACCGTATTTTGTCGCCGCAGGGCGAGCTGAAAGCGGCGGTGAAAAATGCCATCGCGCGCGGCGTGAAGCTGGATATCGGCCACGGCGGCGCCAGCTTCAGTTTTGAGGTGGCACGTCAGGCGATCGCGCAGGGCATTCTGCCCGACACCATCAGCTCCGACATTTACTGTCGCAACCGCATCAACGGCCCGGTGCATAGCCTGGCGCACGTGATGTCGAAATTCTTTAGCATTGGCATGACGCTGCCGCAAATCGTCGAGTGCGTCACCGCTAATGCCGCTGCTGGTCTGCGTCTGGCGGGCAAAGGGCGCTTAACCGCCGGTTATGACGCCGACCTGACCATTTTTACCGTCAAAGAGGAAGCCCGCCCGTTCGTTGATGCTGAAGGCGAACAGGTTTTGGGTCAGCAACACATTTTGCCGCAGGCCGTGGTTATCGCCGGTCACTGGCATCTGACTGATGAAGGGAAAGCGAATCATGTCTTCGATTTATGAAAAATATGACCTGAAGCAGGTCATCAACGCTTCGGGCCGCATGACCATTCTCGGCGTTTCCACGCCGTCTGCGGATGTGGTGGATACCGTCAGCTATGGTCTGAATCACTACTTCGAGATGAAAGATCTGGTCAATAAGACTGGCGCTTACATCGCCAAACTGCTGGATGTAGAAAACGCGGTAGTGGTGTCGTGCGCCTCGGCGGGCATTGCGCAGAGCGTGGCGGCGGTGATTGTGAAAGATAACGACTGGCTGCTGGAGAACCTGCACGCCGCGCCGATCAACGTGCCGCACGATATCGTGGTGCCAAAAGGGCACAACGTGAACTTCGGCGCGCCGGTGGGCAGCATGGTGGCGCTGGGTGGCGGTCGTTTGATTGAAGCCGGTTACAGCAACGAATGTTCGCCAGAGCAGCTAGCGGCGGCGATCACGCCGACCACGGCGGCGCTGCTGTATATCAAATCGCATCACTGCGTGCAGAAAAGCCATCTTAGCGTGGAGCAGGCGGCAGTTGTGGCGCGCAAACACGGTATTCCATTGATTGTCGATGCGGCAGCAGAAGAAGATTTGCAGTGCTACTACCAAATGGGCGCGGATCTGGTGATTTACAGCGGTGCCAAGGCGATTGAAGGGCCGACCAGCGGTTTAGTGATTGGTCGTACGCAATACGTTGAGTGGGTGAAACGTCAGAGCAACGGCATTGGCCGCGCGATGAAAGTCGGCAAAGAGGGCATTCTTGGTCTGACGCAGGCGATTGAAAACTATCTGGTGCAGCCAAAAACCACCGGCGCTGAGATGGTCGCCAACATGACGCCTTTCATCGATAACCTCAACACGCTAAACGGCGTCAGCGCGCGAGTGGTGTGGGATGCAGCGGGACGCGATATTGCGCGTGCCGAAATCAAGTTTGATGAAGCGATCACCGGCTGGCCGACCGGCGAACTGGTGCAGGCGCTGAAAACCGGCGATATCGCCATCTATTTCCGTGGCTACAAAGCCAACGAAGGCATTATCGAAGCCGATGTGCGCAGCGTTAGCGCCGATCAGCTGCACATCATCTTTAGCGCTATTCAGGCGTTGATTAGCGGAGGAAAACGCGCATGAGTCTGAACCCGAATTTCTATCAGGATCGCCTGTGCCTCAACGTGCTGGCCGGTTCAAAGCAGAACGCCAAAGAGATCTGGCAGGCGGCTGAAGGTCATGTGCTGGTGGGCGTGTTGTCAAAAAACTACGCCAGCAACGAAGAAGCCATTGCCGACATGCGCGAGTATGCGGCGCTGATCGACAATGCCCTGTCGGTGGGTTTGGGCGCGGGCGATCCGAATCAATCGGCGATGGTGAGTGAGATCTCGGCGGTGCTGCAACCGCAGCACGTCAATCAGGTCTTCACCGGCGTGGCGACCAGCCGTGCGCTGCTCGGCCAGAACCAAACCGTGGTGAATGGTTTGATTTCGCCCACCGGCACGCCGGGCAGGGTGAAAATCTCTACCGGACCGCGCAGCTCAAAGAACGCCGACGCGATTGTGCCGATCGACAGCGCCATCGCTATGTTGCAGGACATGGGCGGCAGCTCGGTGAAATACTTCCCGATGGGCGGCCTGAAAGCGGTGAATGAGTACCGTGCGGTGGCGGAAGCCTGCGCGCGTCACGACTTTTGGCTGGAGCCAACCGGCGGCATCGATCTCAATAACTTTGAAGAGATTGTACGTATTGCGCTCGACGCGGGCGTGAGCAAAGTGATCCCGCACGTCTACAGTTCGATTATCGATAGCGCAAGCGGCGACACGCGCATTGACGATGTGCGTCAGCTTCTGGCAACGTGCAAGAAACTGCTGTAACAAATGAGTAACAGGTGAGGCTCCGTGAGATTTCCCAATCAGCGTCTGACTCAGCTTTTCGCTGCGCTGCAAAATGAAACGCTGCCGCAGGATGAGCTGGCACGCCGCTTTTCCGTTTCAACGCGCACGGTGCGCACCGATATCACCGCGCTGAACGCGCTGCTGGAACAGCACGGCGCACAGTTTGTGCTGGCGCGCGGCGCGGGATATCAACTCAAAATTGACGATGCGGCGCGCTTTGGCCGCTTACAGCAAGAGAGCGCCACGCCGCTGCGCGTGCCGCGTACCTCGCAGGAGCGCGTGCGTTATCTGCTGACGCGTTTTCTGACGGCGGCGTATTCAATCAAGCTGGAAGATCTGTCGGAAGAGTGGTTTGTCAGCCGCGCCACGCTGCAAAGCGATATGGCGGAAGTGCGCGAATGGCTGGGCCGCTATCACCTTAATATCGAAACCAAACCACATTACGGCATGAAGCTGTTTGGCAGCGAGGCGGCGATCCGCACCTGCTTAACCGACTTGCTGTGGCAGATCGACCAGGAAACGCCGGACAGCCCGCTGCTGACGGTGGAAGCGCTGCACAGCGGCATTCTGGCGCAGCTTGAACCTTTGCTGCAACAGTGCTTTGCCCAGCATGCCATTCGCCTCAGCGATGAGGGCGATCGCTATCTGCAAATCTACTGCGCGGTGGCGGTACGACGCATCAGCGAAGGCTTCCCGCTCAATGATCCTGGTGCGGAAGATGTCGGCGATGAAGTGCGCGAGGCGGCGCACGACCTGATCAACCTGATGCGTCCGCTGGTCGGCAAACCGATTTCACAGGCGGAAGAGAACTGGCTGCGGGTCAACATCGCTGCGCGTCAGATTCAGGCGCTGGCACCCAGCACCATTAACGCCGACGACGCCGATGCGCTGGTCGATTATCTGCTGAATTACATCAACACCCATTACAACTATCGGCTGCAGCACGACGAGCAGCTGCGCGCCGATCTGCTCACCCATATCAAAACCATGATCACGCGGGTGCGCTATCAGATTCACATCCCCAATCCGCTGCTGAGCAACATCAAGCAGCACTATCCAATGGCCTACGATGTGACGCTGGCGGCGGTCACCAGCTGGGGCAAATACACGCCTTACACCATCAGTGAGAACGAGATCGGTTTTCTGGTGCTGCACATCGGCGTCGGGCTGGAGAGGCATTACGACGTTGGCTATCAACGCCATCCGCAGGTGCTGCTGGTGTGCGACAGCGGCAACTCGACGCTGCGCATGATTGAGGCGCTGCTGCTGCGCAAATACCCGCAGCTGGTGGTGACGGCGCGGCTGTCGCAGCGTGACTATGAACTGCGCGAGCATATTGATGAAGACTTTGTCATCTCCACCGCGCGGCTCTCTGAAAAGAACAAGCCGATTGCGGTGATGTCGCCATTCCCAACCGAGTTCCAGTTGGAGCAACTCGGCAAGCTGGTGCTGGTGGATCGCACGCGCCCTTACATGCTGGAGAAGTACTTCGACGCGCAGCACTTTATGGTGCTGGATAAGCCGATGGCGCAGTCGGATCTGTTCCGCCTGCTGTGCGATCAGCTGGAGAGCGAAGGTTTTGTCGATGCTGATTTTTATCCGTCGGTCGAGGAGCGCGAAGCGATTGTCAGCACCATGCTCGGCGAAGGCATCGCGCTGCCGCATTCACTCGGATTGCTGGCGCAGAAAACCGTGGTCTACACGGTGCTGGCACCGCACGGCGTAAGCTGGGGCGAGGAAACCGCGTCGGTGATTTTCCTGCTGGCGATCAGTAAGAGTGAATACGAAGAGGCGATGGCGATTTACGATCTATTCGTCACCTTCCTGCGCGAAAGAGCGATGACGCGGCTGCGCGATTGCGCGGATTTTGTCAGTTTTAAAGCGGTGGCGATAGATTGTTTGAGCCGGTTGTGATCGGTGCGGTTTGCAAGGAGGTCACCATAAATGGCGACCCTACAAAACGCGCAATCCGTAGGGTCGCCATTCATGGCGACCTGCTCAATCAGATTACCCGCGCTTCGCCAGCAACCTCGGAATCTCACGCAAACACCAGGCTTTGGCTTCGCCCATGCTGTCTCGGCGCCACGCCATAATAATATCCACTTCGCGCGTATACTCGGCGCTCACCACGCGTAAACGACCTTCGGCGATATCCTGCTCCACCATCGGATAGGGCATCGTCGCCACACCCAAACCGGCCAGCAGCGCGCGGCGTTTATCATCCATGCTGCTTACCGTCAGGCGCTGCTGCTTATCCAGCAACTGCACCGTCAGCACCGGACGCTCGCGCGCGGTATCCGCTACCGCGATGCCGCGATACTTCACGCGTGTCACTTCTGACAGCGGCTCAGCTTCCTGATGAATTGGATGATCCGGGCTGGCAACGTAGACGCTCATAATGCTGTACAACTTGCGGGTGTTGATTTCGGTTGAAGCGCGGAAGTGCATATCGGGCGCAATCACGATATCGGCGCGTCCCTGTTCCAGCCGCTCCCAGGCACCGGCTAACACTTCCGTGATCAGCGAAATCTGCGTATTGGCTTTTTCTGACAGCTTCTCAACCAGCGGGAATAAACGCTCGGAAGGCACCAGCGCCTCGGCAACAATGGTGAGATGCGTTTCCCAACCGCGCGCTAGCGCTTCGGCATCGGTGGTGAGTTTATCGGCGGCTTCCAGCAGCACGCGGCCACGTTCCAGCAGCATACGGCCCACGTTGGTGAACTTGGTGCGGTGGCCGGAGCGGTCAAATAGCACCACATCCAACTCCTCTTCCAGCTTCTGCATGGTGTAACTCAGCGCGGAAGGGACGCGACCCAGTTCATCGGCCGCGGCGGCAAAGCTGCCACGACGGTCAATAGCATCCATCACACGTAAAGCTTCAAGGGTTAACGCGCGGTCTTTTGCCATGCCGATTCTCTGTCAGTAAATTTGAACATGCCAGGCAGATTAACTGGCTTACAATCCGGCGTCCAGACTTTTACCATGATCCTATCAAGCCTGCGGTCGAATCTCACCGCAGCGCGTCGGAGGATTATCATGATGACAACCCGCTGCGCGTCCGCATGTGGCCAGGCCGATTTCGGTTGGTTGCAGGCGCGCTACAGCTTCTCATTTGGCCACTATTTCGATCCAAAATTAATGGGCTACGCGTCACTGCGCGTGCTCAACCAGGAAATTCTGGCACCGGGCGCCGCCTTCCAGCCGCGCGGCTATCCGCAGGTCGATGTGCTCAATCTGGTGCTGCAAGGTGAAGCCGAGTATCGCGACAGCGAAGGCAATCATCTGGTGGCGCGTGAAGGCGAGGCGATGCTGCTCTCTGCGCGTCAGGGCGTGAATTATAGCGAAATCAACATCAGCAAAGATCGCCCGTTAACCCGCATGCAACTGTGGCTGGCCGCCTGTCCTGAACGCGAAAACCCGCTGTTGCAGAAGCGCGATTTGCCGCAGCAAACCAGCGTACTGATTGCCTCGCCCGATGGCGCGCAGGGCAGCCTGCAGCTGCGCCAGCAGGTTTGGGTGCATCAGGTGACGTTAGCGCCGGGCGAGCAGTACACGGTGAAATTGCACGGGCCGCGCGCTTATCTGCAATCGATCCATGGTTCTTTGGATGTGCAGGCCAGCAGCGCCAATCAACAGCCGCTGAGCTGCGGCGACGGCGCGTTCCTCAGCGATGAGAATCAGATTAGCCTGCAGGCCAGAACGCCGCTGCGCGCGCTGGTGATTGACCTTCCCGCCTAACCCTCACGCACAAAAAAGGGCGACCGAAGTCGCCCTGATACTTTGGGGTGACGCTTACTTGAGAATGGTGAAGGCCGTAGTCACGTGTTTCACACCGCTCACACGGCTGGCAACATCGGCCGCCGCTTTCGCTTCTTCTGCAGTGACCAGACCCAACAGGAACACTTCTCCGTTTTCGGTGGTCACTTTGACGTTCGAGGATTTCACCTGATCGCTGCCCAGCAGCTGCGAGCGGATTTTGGTGGTGATCCAGGTATCCGATGACGAGGTGCCGAGGCTGACTTTCTGTCCGCTACGGATTTCGTTATACACCTCGGTGGCACCGTCAACGCCCATGGCGATCTGTTTGGCACGGCTTGCCAGATCTGGGGTTGGCGACTGGCCAGTCAGCAGCACTTTGCCCTGATAGGCGGTGACCACTACGCGCGCCTGGTTTTTGATTTGTTCATCTTTTGCCAGTGCGTTTGAAACGCGCAGCTCCAGCGTACCGTCATCGACCTGCGTGCCCACGGTGCGCGGGTCAGTGGCGGTTTTGGTGGCGACGGCAGCGCCGCCTGCAACCACGGCAACACAGCCTTGCAGCAGCATGGCGGTTAAGAGAATGGCGACAGCGTTCAATGCTTTCATTTGAGCTCCTTCAGTCATTCCT
>NZ_DAMBSA010000003.1:0-10993 GCF_032054795.1 Pantoea sp. CTOTU49201 | reverse complement strand
CCTGGTGTGGGAATAAAGTGTTATCAATCAAATCGCACAGGCAGTTCAGCGTCAGCATATGCATTTCCTGAATGCGTGCACTGCGATGTGATGGAATGCGAATTTCCACATCATGCGGACCCAACAGGCCCGCCAGCTCACCGCCGTCGTGGCCGGTTAACGCAACGATGGTCATATCGCGGGTAACCGCAGCTTCAACCGCTTTGACGATATCGCGGGTGTTGCCACGGGTGGAAATGGCCAGCAGCACATCACCAGCCTGACCAAGCGCTCGAACCTGCTTGGCGTAAATTTCATCGTGCAGACGATCGTTACCAATCGCCGTCAGCATCACATTATCTGCGCTCAGCGCCAGCGCAGGCAGGCTAGGGCGCTCCGTCTCGAAACGGTTAATCATGCTGGCGGCAAAATGCTGGGCATTCGCCGACGACGCACCATTACCGCAGCTAAGGATTTTGTTACCGTTCAGCAGCGATTGCACCAGCGTCATCGCGGCGCGGGAAATCGCATCGGGCAGCGCTTCGGCTGCGGCGATTTGGGTCTGAATACTCTCGGTAAAACACGCTTTAATTCTGTCCTGCACAAGACCACCTGGTTCTATCCATCGGCATTAAAGGCATCGGGCAGCCACTCCAGCTCACGCCCGGTAATGGCAATGATGTCAAAACGGCAATTCACCGTATCAAAACTGCCGCCACGCGCCAGCAACCAGAGTGCGGCGGCACGCAGCAGCTTTTGTTGTTTCTGGCGCGTTACGCTGGCGGCGGCACCGCCGTAGCGCGCATCGCGTCGATAGCGCACTTCAACAAATACCCAGCAATCGGCGTCGCGCATAATCAGGTCAATTTCCCCGCTGCGACAGCGTACATTGCTGGCGAACCACTGCAGCCCGGCGCGCTCCAGATAGCGGCGCGCCAGTTGTTCCTGCTCAGCGCCAATGCGCTGGCGGTTTACTGCACCGGAACGATCTGTCCCTGACGATACTGGTTCCATGCCAACTTCCTGTTGATCACGCAATCCGTGTCGGCGTTCAGCTTGCCGGTGTTGCCATCAATGGCAAAACCTGGCACCTGACGCATCTGGTTAAAGTGATTCGCCAGCGTCCAGGCATCAATGCCCATCGCGTAGAGGCGAACCAGCGAATAATCGTTGTTAAACGACTTCGCCGCCTGCTGCATCAGGCCCGGATTGCTGCCGGACAACAGCGGGATATCGCTGAACTGCAGGCCATCCATCTCCAGACGGAAGTCCGGGCCTGCGCCCGCCTGCGCACTACGTGAACTGGCGTACAGCGCGGTATTGTTGCGGCTGCTGGTACGCATCGCAATCATCGGCTTGATCAGCTGCAGCTCATCCTGGCTGGCGACGATGTACACCGCATCCACGCTAGCGCTGCTGGCATCGGCGGCTGGTGCCGGTGCGCTGGTTTGCGGCGCAGGAATCGTCAGGCCAGCAATCGCCACGCTCTGCGACTGCGCAGGCTCAACGTTCAGCGGCGTGCCGCTTAACGCGATACCCGCACCGCTGTTTATGCCTTGCTTCAGTTCGCCGACGCCGCCAAAACGCTGCTGCAGTACGGTTGAGCCACCCAGCGTTTGCCACTCTTGCGCAAACGCTTTGCTGATACGGTCGCCATAACTGCTGCGCGGCACCAGCAACAACGGCTGGCGTTTGCCTTGCTCGTAGATATGGTGCGCGGCATCGCGCGCTTCGTCTTCAGGAGAAAGCGCAAAGTAACAAATATTCGGATGGTTCTGGATCTGTTCGGGTTCGTTCAGTGCCAACACGTTTAGCGGAGTGTTGCTATTGGCGACGGTTTCAACGTCATTTTTTAGCAGCGGGCCGACCACCAGTGTGGCGCCGTCTTGCTGAGCCTGCTGCATCACCTGCGCAATCGGCTGACTGCTGGTGTCATACACTTTCACCTGCGCATTGCTGTTGCCCTGGGCGACAGCCGGTTGTGCGGCTGGCTGTGGCTGCTCGGTTTGCGGCGGAGTGTTGCCGGCAACGGCGGGGCTGACAACGCTATTGGCGTCGGCTGGCGGCTGTGCGCTGGCATCGGCTGCAGTAGGCACTGGAGCGGCTTGCGGTGCCGGTGCGTTGAGCACGCCATTGCGCGCATCGTTGAAGCCTTTCTGAATCGCGTTAGCAAACACCTGCGCCTGGCCGTTAAGCGGCAGCAGCAGCGCGATGGTATTTGTCGACGCTTTGGTGAAGTTCTGCACCTGGCTGAGCTGGGTTGGCAGCGTCTTCGCGCCTGGGTTCTGCGGATAACGCGTCTGCCAGTCCTGAATCGCCGCTTTCAGCATTTGTGGATCCTGGCTGTTTGCGCGCCAGGTATTCAGCAGATCGAGCCAGCCTTGCAGCGTATTTTCGTCAGCATTGATCACCAGACTGTTGATCTGATCCTGCGTCATCTGCGTCAGCGCTTGCCAGGTTGCATCGATATTGCTCTGGTGATCGGCACCTTTCAGCAGCGGCTCCTGGGCAATATAGGCACGCAGCAGCGGGAGTGAAGGGCGATTCTGTGCCGCTGCGATTTGCAGCGCGTAGTAGCGCACCTGCTGATCCTGCGACAGGTCACCGACTTTCACCTGGCCAAGTTGCTGTTGTGCACCGCTGTAATTCTGCTGGCCAATCTGCATCTGCGCGCGCAGCAGCAGCAGTTCTTGCTGTTGCACATCGCTTAACTGCTGCGGCAGCTGATTGAGCTGATTCGCTGCCTGCGGATACTTTCCTTCCTTCAACAGGGCACGGATGGCAAGTAATTGCCAGTCGGTCTTGCTATCATCGCTGCTTTGCTGCACCTGTTGCAGATAATAGTCAGACCGGCCAGTCGCAGGACCCTGAATATTGACGTTAGAGGTTTGTTGCGGTCCCTGACCACTACAGGCGGCTAAAATCAGCCCAGCGAGAAGAACAGGTACTAAGCGTCCTGCTTTATGACGTACGACTTTTGAAGGAAGCATACTGTATCCAGTGATGTTTTTTTCAAGATGCTCAATATTAAATCGGCAATTCGGATGAAACAATGAAACAACTCGATCGGGCAGAGATTTCTGCCAGCACGCTCTATATCGTTCCTACCCCGATCGGTAACCTGGGTGATATCACTCAACGAGCGTTGACGGTGCTCTCAAGCGTCGATCTAGTCGCAGCGGAAGATACACGTCATACCGGGCTGTTGCTACAACATTTCGCCATCAATGCGCGACTCTTCGCACTTCACGACCACAACGAACAGCAGAAAGCTGAGGTGCTGTTAGCCAAGCTGCAAGAGGGCCAGAGTATCGCGCTGGTCTCAGATGCCGGTACGCCGTTAATCAACGATCCCGGCTACCATTTGGTGCGTCGCTGCCGGGAAGCTGGCGTGCGCGTGGTGCCGTTGCCAGGCGCTTGCGCGGCGATTACAGCATTAAGCGCGGCGGGGTTACCGTCCGATCGTTTCTGTTACGAAGGGTTTCTACCGGCCAAAAGCAAAGGACGTTGCGATGTACTGCGCGCGCTGGGTGAAGAGCCGCGTACGCTGATTTTCTATGAATCGACCCATCGCCTGATCGATAGCCTGCAAGATATGGTCAGCGTTTGGGGCGCCGAGCGCTACGTGGTGTTGGCGCGTGAGATCACCAAAACATGGGAATCGATTCAAGGCGCGCCGGTCGGCGAACTGCTGGCGTGGGTACTGGAAGATGAAAACCGTCGCAAAGGCGAAATGGTGCTGATTGTTGAAGGCCATAAAGCTGATGAAGAAGCATTGCCGGCTGAAGCGCTGCGTACTTTGGCATTGCTGCAAAAAGAGCTGCCATTGAAGAAAGCCGCTGCGCTGACGGCGGAAATTCATGGTGTGAAGAAGAACGCGCTTTATAAGTACGCGCTGGAGCAGCAAGAGGCGTGACAAACGCTGGCAGATCGCCTATTATCCCGCGCCGAAGCTGACTAGACAGTCGCCGCTTTGTCGTCGTCCTCTTTCGGGGGGAGACGGGCAAAGGGGAGGAAAGTCCGGGCTCCATAGGGCAGGGTGCCAGGTAACGCCTGGGGGGCGCAAGCCTACGACCAGTGCAACAGAGAGCAAACCGCCGATGGCCCAGTAATGGGATCAGGTAAGGGTGAAAGGGTGCGGTAAGAGCGCACCGCGCGGCTGGCAACAGTTCGTGGCACGGTAAACTCCACCCGGAGCAAGGCCAAATAGGGGTTCACAAGGTACGGCCCGTACTGAACCCGGGTAGGCTGCTTGAGCCAGTGAGCGATTGCTGGCCTAGATGAATGACTGTCCACGACAGAACCCGGCTTATCGGTCAGTTTCGACTTTTTTAAACACAAAACCCGCTTCGGCGGGTTTTGTGTTTTCTGGGGCTAGGATGAGGGCATCAACCCGCACATAATTAATTAAACTCTCCCACGTAAAGAAATGAAAATCCCTGAAAACATTATTGCCGCTATGCCAGAATAAGCGCGTGTTTAACTACTGAGGACAAATTTAATCCACACTGACGAGAAGCAACAACGTGGATAAGTTGTAATTTTATGGACAAAATGTTTGCGTCAAATAAGGCTCCACTCTCCTCCTCTCTCTCTGAATCAAACTGCTCAATCTGCGATCAGCACTGGCGCTTCGCGCTTTAGTTCCGTTCTCTCCTATTCTGACTTTTTAATTTAACTTTGCTAACACGCCTATTTTCGCGTGGGTGGCGTTTATTTCTCGTTCAGGAGAGAAATCATGCTGTATTGGATTTTATTAGCGCTGGCGATAGCCGCGGAAATTATTGGCACCGTCTCAATGAAATGGGCCAGCGTAAACGGTGGCAACACCGGTTATATTTTTATGCTGGTAATGATCGCACTTTCATATATTTGTTTATCCTTCGCCATTAAGCGGATTGCCCTTGGCGTGGCGTATGCCATGTGGGAAGGCATTGGCATTCTATTTATTACGCTGTTTAGCGTGCTGCTGTTCGATGAAGCCTTATCCGCCGTCAAAGTTGCCGGCCTGCTGACGCTGATTCTCGGTATTGTCCTGATCAAATCAGGTACGTTGAGTCGCAAGGAGCTGCGCCATGGCAACGTTTAACTGGCTACATATTGCGTGGTTGGCGCTGGCCATTGGCCTGGAGATTGTCGCCAATATCTTCCTGAAATACTCCAACGGTTTCCGCCGTCCGCTGTTTGGCGTGTTATCGCTGGTGGCGGTGCTGGCAGCGTTCAGCGCGTTGGCGCAGGCGGTGAAAGGCATTGACTTGACGGTAGCCTACGCATTGTGGGGTGGGCTGGGATTGGTTGCCACCGTGGCGGCAGGCTGGATTCTGTTTGGTCAGCGTCTTAGTCGGGTTGGCTGGCTGGGCGTGGGATTGTTGTTGCTCGGTATGGTGCTGATTAAGTTCGCCTAAGGTTCCCTCTCCACTTGGGAGAGGGTTAGAGCATCAACCCCGGCCGTGTGGCTCATCCCAGTCAAAGGCTGGGCCCAGCGAGATAACGCCGCTTGGGTTGATGGTTTTGTGGCTGCAATAGTAGTGATGACGGATGTGCGGCAAATTGACCGTGTCGGCGATGCCTGGCATTTGATAGATGTCGCGCAGGAAGCCACTCAGATTGCGGTAATCGCTGATGCGGTGACGATCGCACTTAAAGTGGGTGACGTAGACCGGATCGAAGCGCACCAGCGTGGTCCATAGGCGCAAATCGGCTTCGGTCAGTTGGTCGCCAGTGAGATAACGGTGTTGACCGAGAATCTGTTCAAGACGCGCTAACGAATGGAACAGCGCTGTCACCGATTCATCGTAAGCCGCCTGCGAAGTGGCGAAACCGCTTTTATACACGCCATTGTTGACCGTGTCGTAAACCCAGCTGTTCACATCATCAATCTTGTCGCGCAGCGCCGCCGGATAATAGTCACCCGCGCGGGCGCCTTGCGCATCGAACGCATTGTTAAGCATGCGCATGATGTCGGCGGATTCATTGCTAACGATGGTTTGCTGGGTTTTATCCCACAGCACCGGCACGGTCACGCGGCCGGAATAGTGAGCATCGGCGTGCAGATAGATCTGATAGAGAAACTCTTTTTGATACAGCGCGTCGCCGGTGGCGTCAGGGAAACTGGCGTCAAAGGTCCAGCCGTTCTCCAGCATCAGCGGATGCACCACCGAAACCGAAATCATCTCTTCTAATCCCTTGAGCTTAAGCATCAACAGTGTGCGATGCGCCCACGGGCAGGCAAGCGAGACGTAAAGATGATAGCGACCACGCTCAGCGGCGAAGCCCGCTTTGCCGGTTGGACCGGCGCTGCCATCGGCGGTAACCCAGTTGCGCCAGACGGCTTCTGTGCGTTTGAAGCGGCCACCGGTTGACTTCGTATCGTACCAGGTGTCGTGCCAGACACCGTCAATCAGCTGTCCCATAAGCCCTCCATAATAAAAAGGGGCGAGGAAAATCCCCGCCCCTGTTATTCAGTATATGTGTTCTCTAACGCTTATGCTGCTTAGCGTGCGGTCGCTGGCTGAACGCGCTGACGAATCAGACGGTCGATGCTGTAAGCGCCTGGACCAACCAGACCCAACACCAGGAAACCACCGGCGATGGAGAGGTTTTTCATGAACATCAGCTGGTTAACACCTTCCGCGAAGTTGCTGTGGAACAGGAACGCGGTCAGCAGGGTAAAGCCAGCGGTGAACAGGGCGGTAAAGCGCGTCAGGAAACCGAACAGAATCGCCAGACCGCCGCCGAATTCCAGCAGAATAACCAGCGGCAGCAGGAAGCCCGGGACGCCCATCGCCTGCATGTATTGTGCGGTACCGGCGTAACCGGTGATTTTGCCCCAGCCTGCAGTGATAAACAGAATGGTCATTAATACGCGTGCTACCAGCAGGCCTGAGTCTTCGAATTTTTTCATCATCTACTCCAACAAGGTTTTTGTTGCAGGTTGTTGGCCTGCGGGTTTTGAATCCCCTTGAACCGGTTGTTTCAGTTCAGTGGGCTGATGGAGGGAGATGATAATCGCAGGTTGAAAGAGTTGTAAGCGAGATAAACTGTCAATGTTATTCAGTAAATTTGAGGAGGGCGAAACCGAATCGACTAGATCCGGTTTTAGAGAGAGGAATTAGCGGGTATTTAAGGTTGATTTGATCATGCGCCAGGTGCTCCAAACGCCGAAACCACGCTTGGCCCAGCGCAGCAGACGATTGGGGCTGCGAATCGACCAAATCGCCAATGCGCTGCTGCCAATCGCCAGATAACGACGCATGCCGATGATGGTTAACCAGCCGCGATCGTATTGCGCGGTGCTGATCAGCCAGTCGCGGCTGTCGGCGCTGAGATCAAGCCGCTGCTGCTGCACCTGATTGAGCAATTCGTGAATGCGTGCTTCACGTTCGCGGCGGCTCATGAGCGATGCTCCTCCAGCAGTTTGCGATCGGTATCCAGCTCTTTACGCGTGTGGTGCAGTAACGTTGACTGACGCGATTTGTATAACGTCCACAAACCGAAGATCAGCGCCAGCGCAAACAGTACCGCAGTGGTAATCGCAATCGCCATCAGACGATATTGTGCATCCACCGCCCAGATGATCAGCACCATCAGGCTCATAAGACCGAAAGCGGTAAACAGCATGGTAAGGCCAACCATCATCAGCATCTGAATCAGGTTTGCCTTTTCCTCTTCCAGTTCCACAATCGCCAGTCGGACACGCGTCTCGACCATGCTGACCAGCGTGGTAACTATGCGTTGACCGATGTTAAAGACCCCTTTGCCGGGGCCGTGGCTTTGCTGACTATCACTCATCATTAACGCCGTGAGATTAAAATGCCGATGAGAATACCAACCGCTGCACCGATACCTACGCCGTGCCACGGATTGTCACGCACATATTCGTCCGCTTTTTCTGCCGCTTCACGTGTAGTTTGTGCAATACGTTCGCCGGAATCGCCGAGACGTTCACGGGAGCTTTCAATAGCGCCGCGCGCTTTATGACGCAGTTTATCCAGCTCACCTTTGGATTTATCTGCTGAGCTGCTCAGCACTTCTTCCAGAGTATCAGCCAGATTTTTCAATTCAGCGCGCAGATGTTCTGATGTTGTTTCTTTAGCCATGGAAATCTCCTTTTACAGCATTTAGTTAAGTCCGATTAATAAGGTTCAGCTTCAAGCCTTTTCAGTTCGTGCTGCGCCTCTTCCAGCTTACGTTCGCGCTTCTCAATTTTGTCCTTGTCGCCGTCCTGACGCTCTTCTTTCAGCTCACGCTCGCGTGCGGCGATTTTATGCTTCTGCTCAGCGATACGTTCGCTGTGTGCGGACTTCAGCTTCTCATCGGTGCAGCCTGCGCGGACTTCGGTCAACGCGCGCTCCAGCCCGGTAACGCGGCGCTGGTTGTCGTGCTGTTTCGCCATATCGATCTCGCGCTGAATATCCTGCTCTTTTTGTTGGCAGAGCGATTCAGCCGCCAGCAGCGAACCCGAGAGTGAAAAAAGAATAGCACCTAGCAGTAATTGATGTTTCATCAGGTTGTGATCTTCCATTGTTGATGACCTGCCTGAGAGCAGACAAGAGAGGCTTCCCAGCATGTCTTAGGCTTACGCTACCTCTAAGGATAGACAGCAGACGAAAAAATTCAAAGAAGACGCGGGGATAGCGAGGATTAGCTCACCGCCTGGCTTAGCGTCAGGCGGTGAAATTTAGCTGTAAGTGGGGCGATTAGCGTCGGGATATTGCTGCGAAGCCTGCGGGCCAGCGGCAACGACAAAGCCTTGTGGCAACAGGCGCTTCAACACTTTCTGCGCCGCGAGGCTCTGTTCTTCATTCTCAAAATGAATCACCAGCGCATCGCCTGAAGGCGTAATACTTTTGATACGCACGCCCTGCGCGGAAAGTTGCTGATAGAGATAAAAACCATCGGGCAGATTGGTGCCGCTGTTGGCGACACGAATCTGCACCACGGTTTCATGCTGCATCAGGGTCGGAACGAAACAGATCGCCAGCAGCGCCAACGCGCCACCCAGCGCCCAAGGCAAGAAACGCCTTGGGAATCCACGGAGTTTGATCATGACTGTGAATTCCCGTTACGCGTCGACTGACGTTTGCGCCAAATCACCACTAAAGAACCGACCAGGCCAATCACCAGCAGCACCAGCGGCAGCAGCATCAGGCACAACATCAATTCATCTTCGTAACGACGGAAAATCGGAGTTTTGCCCAACGCGAAGCCCAGCACGGTAAGAATCAGCACCCACAGGAAGCCGCTGACCCAGTTGAAGAACTGAAAGCGCGCATTACTCAGGCCAGAAAGCCCGGCGATGGTAGGGAGCAAGGTGCGGACGAAGGCAATAAAGCGACCCACCAGCAGTGCAGACAAGCCATGGCGATGGAACAGCCGATGGGCGCGTTGATGATATTGCGCAGGCAGGTGCGATAACCATTTTTGCACGGTAGGCGTATTACCGAGCCAGCGGCCCTGAATGTAGCTCACCCAGCAGCCAAGGCTGGCACCGGTGGTCAGAATCAGCAGTGTCAGCGGGAAACCCATGGTGCCTTTAGCAATCAGCACACCAACCAGAATCAGTAAACTATCGCCGGGCAAAAACGCGGCAGGCAGCAGTCCATTCTCCAGAAACAGAATCATGAACAGCACGCCATAAATGGCCCAAACCAGCGTCGGGTCGGAGAGCATTTCGTAATCCTGCTGCCATAAGGCATGCAGCAATGCTTGCAAAATATCCATCAATCATTCCTGAACATCATTGTTAAACGTGCCCGTGAGGGGCTTAGGCGCAGACTGGCGTTGGTTATACATTTTAGATAAGCAGCCTGAGCAGGAGTTTCCGGATCCTTCCAGAATTGATTGTTAAATCAGCGACTTTATAAAAGCCCTGTCGCACAGGGTAATAAAAGGGCGATAACTGTAACAAAAATAACGTTATCCAGACAGGGGAAAGTGCCTGCCGCACAGGAGTTTTACCTTTAGACGCAGGTGGTCCAAAGGAGCTTTACATGAGCTGACACTATTGCAGACTAACTGACTTTTTCGGCAACAAAACGGCTGAAAAATAAGCAGGTTCAGCGTGGGTTTTCGCTACCTTCTGGCAGGATGACCGGATTTTCAGCAAACATGTAGCGGTCGACGTTAAATTCAAAATCGTCGGTGGTGGCGTTAAACAGCATCTGCTTAGTATTTTCCAGATGTTGCCACATTGCCAGCTTACTGGCGGCGGGATCTTTACGGATTAGAGCTTTGAGGATCTGGTCGTGATCGTCGCACCAACTGGTGATATTTTTGGCATCAATGTGTTCGTGCAGCTTCAGCCAGTAAGGATTGTGCAGACGATGCAGCCACATCTTCTCGACAATCGCCGCTAAAACGCTGTTCTGCGTCGATTGTGCGATGCGCACGTGAAACTCCATATCCCACGCAGAATCGCGCGAATGATCTTCCTGACGCGCTTTCTCCTGAATCGCCATCAATGCCACGATGTCCTGACGCGTTACCTGCGTGGCGGCAAATTCAGCCACGTTGCTTTCAATCAGCTGGCGCGCTTGCAGTAACTCGAAGGGACCGAAATTGGCGAACTCCAGCTGGCTGGACGTCACCACGCGGTTCTGCTGCTGGCTGCTGATGACGTGAATGCCGGAACCTTTCCGCACCTCCACGTAACCTTCCACTTCCAGCATGATGATCGCTTCACGCACCACGGTACGGCTCACCTGCATCTCTTCCGCAATCAGACGTTCAGCAGGCAGCTTGTCGCCAACCCGGTAATCGGCGGCTTCAATGCGGCGTTTGAGTTCGCTGGCGAGCTGTTGATAGAGGCGTCGTGATTCGGTCAGGTCCATTGCGCGGTCCGCTGTGGGAGAAAGTTGAGTTGTTATACCACTTCAGCCGCACAGAGGAAATGGGCTGGCCGATGCCAGCCCGGTGAGTTTAGGTGCGTACCGCAGCGGACTGCACTGCGGGCTGATCATCGAGTTCAGAAACCGGCTGGTTTTTCAGGACCGTCCAGATAACCACCGCGCCT
>NZ_DAMBSA010000002.1:0-40665 GCF_032054795.1 Pantoea sp. CTOTU49201 | reverse complement strand
TGCTGGAACTCATCAATGTGATAGCGATGGGTGATGATCGGCGTCAGATCGAGGCCGGACTGAATCAGCGCCGCCATCTTGTACCAGGTTTCGAACATCTCGCGGCCGTAGATGCCTTTGATGAACAAGCCTTTAAAGATCACCTGATTCCAGTCGATGGACATCTCGCCCGGCGGAATGCCCAGCAGCGCGATGCGGCCGCCGTGGTTCATCACTTCCAGCAAGGTGCGGAAGGCCGGTGGCGCACCAGACATCTCCAGACCGACATCAAAACCTTCGGTCATGCCGAGCTCATTCATCACGTCACGCAGGTTTTCCTGCGCCACGTTCACTGCGCGCGTTACACCCATTTTGCGCGCCAGATCGAGGCGATAGTCGTTGATGTCGGTGATCACCACATGGCGCGCACCGACGTGCTTACATACCGCCGCCGCCATAATGCCAATTGGCCCGGCACCGGAGATCAGCACATCTTCGCCCACCAAATCGAACGACAGCGCGGTGTGCACCGCATTGCCGAAGGGATCGAAAATTGCCGCCAGTTCGTCAGAAATGTTGTCAGGAATTTTGAAAGCGTTAAATGCCGGAATCACCAGATATTCAGCGAAACAGCCCTGACGATTGACGCCAACGCCTACCGTATTGCGGCACAGATGCGTGCGTCCGGCGCGGCAGTTGCGGCAATGGCCGCAGGTGATATGACCTTCACCGGAAACGCGATCGCCAACGGCAAAGCCCTTAACTTCCTCACCCATTCCCACCACTTCACCCACATATTCATGGCCGGTGATCATCGGCACTGGAATGGTTTTACGCGACCAGTCATCCCAGTTATAGATGTGCACGTCGGTGCCGCAAATAGCAGTTTTACGAATCTTAATCAGCAGGTCGTTATGGCCGGGCTCGGGAATCGGCGCGTCCTTAACCATCCAAATGCCTTCTTCGGCTTTTAATTTGGCGAGTGCTTTCATTTCCCGGCTCCTGAAATAACGCCCAGCTGTTGACCAATGCGGGTAAAGGCAGCCACAGCGTGTTCCAGCTGCGCCTGCGTATGTCCGGCAGAGATCTGCGTGCGGATACGCGCTTGACCTTGTGGTACCACCGGATAGAAGAAGCCGGTGACATAGATGCCTTCCTGCTGCAACAGACTGGCAAACTGCTGCGCCACTTTGGCATCGCCCAGCATTACCGGGATGATGGCGTGATCGGCGCCGGCCAGCGTGAAGCCTGCGGCAGTCATCTGTTCGCGGAAGAAGCGGGCATTTTCCCACAGGCGCTGACGTAAACCGTCGCCTTCACTCAGCAACTCCAGCACGCGCAGCGAGGCGGCAACAATCGCCGGCGCCAGCGAGTTGGAGAACAGATACGGACGTGAGCGCTGACGCAGCCATTCAACCACTTCTTTCTTCGCTGCCACATAACCGCCCGATGCGCCACCCAGCGCTTTGCCCAACGTGCCGGTCAGAATGTCGACGCGATCCATCACGCCGCAATATTCATGCGTGCCACGTCCGGCTGAACCGACAAAACCCACCGCATGAGAATCATCGACCATCACCAGCGCATCGAACTCATCTGCCAGATCGCAAATGCCCTGCAAGTTGGCGATCACGCCATCCATCGAGAACACGCCATCAGTAGCAATCAGGATGTGGCGCGCGCCTTTATCGCGTGCTTCCTGTAAACGCGCACGCAGTTCACTCATGTCATTGTTGGCGTAACGATAGCGCTGCGCTTTACACAGACGCACGCCATCAATGATCGAGGCGTGATTGAGGGCGTCGGAAATAATCGCGTCTTCAGCGCTGAGCAGCGTTTCAAACAGGCCGCCGTTGGCATCAAAGCAGGATGAGAACAGAATCGCGTCTTCCATGCCGAGGAACTCAGCCAGCTTGTGTTCCAACTGCTGGTGGATGTCCTGCGTGCCGCAGATAAAGCGCACCGAGGCCATGCCAAAACCGTGCGAATCCATGCCGTCTTTCGCCGCCTGGATCAATGCCGGATGATTAGCTAAACCCAAATAGTTATTGGCGCAAAAGTTGATAACGGGCGGGCTGTTGGCAACGTTGATTTCTGCCTGTTGCGCCGACGTGATGGTACGTTCTTGTTTGAACAATCCGTCCTGACGTGTTGTCTCAAGTTGTTGACGGATTTGCGAATAAAACTGATTGGACATGATTATGCTCCTCAGATAGCAAATATTTGGCACATATTACTGATCGAAAAGCGAAGCAACGACATTTCAGCCATCAATATCTCGGTTTTGCAGCATAGTTCACGCTGCGGACAGGATTTGTGCAGCGCTTACGGAGTCATCTGGCTGCCTGCGTCTGGCTGAAATGTTATGATGATAGGCATTCGTGGGTGAAACCTCCTGTTTCCCCCCAACTCTTTAAAGGCAAAGCATATGATTATCGTAACCGGTGGCGCTGGCATGATTGGCAGCAACATTGTTAAGGCGCTGAACGACCGCGGTCTGACCGACATTTTAGTGGTGGATAATCTGAAGGATGGCACCAAGTTCGTGAATCTGGCAGATCTCGACATCGCCGATTACATGGATAAAGAGGAATTCCTCAGCTACATCATGTCTGGCGAAGATCTCGGCCCCATCGAAGCCGTTTTCCACGAAGGTGCGTGTTCCGCGACCACCGAGTGGGACGGCAAGTACATGATGGATAACAACTATCAGTACTCGAAAGATCTGCTGCACTTCTGCCTCGAGCGTGAAATCCCGTTCCTCTACGCCTCTTCCGCTGCCACTTACGGCGGCCGCAACGAGAACTTCATCGAAGAGCGCCAGTACGAGCAGCCGCTGAACGTATACGGCTACTCGAAAATGCTGTTCGATCACTATGTGCGCCAGATTCTGCCTGAAGCCGAATCGCCGGTGTGCGGCTTCCGTTACTTCAACGTGTATGGTCCGCGCGAAGGCCATAAAGGCGGCATGGCAAGTGTTGCGTTCCATCTCAACACGCAGATCAGCAACGGTGAAAATCCAAAACTGTTCGAAGGCAGCGACGATTTCCGCCGCGACTTCATCCATGTTGATGACGTGGTCGCGGTGAACCTGTGGTGCTGGGAAAACGGCGTTTCCGGTATCTACAACTGCGGAACAGGCCGTGCTGAATCTTTCCAGGAAGTGGCGGATGCGGTGCTGAACTTCCATCAGAAAGGCCAGATTGAATACATTCCGTTCCCGGACAAGCTGAAAGGCCGTTATCAGGCGTTTACTCAAGCCGACCTCACCAATTTGCGTGCAGCGGGTTACGACAAGCCGTTTAAAACCGTCGCGCAAGGCGTGGGCGAATACATGGCATGGCTGAACCGTAACGCATAAGGAAATCGGCAGCAGCGATGAAAATTCTGGTTATTGGCCCATCATGGGTCGGCGATATGATGATGTCGCAAAGTCTCTATCGCACGCTCAAGGCTGAGCATCCTGAAGCGGTGATCGACGTGATGGCGCCGGCCTGGTGCCGCCCATTGCTGTCGCGTATGCCGGAAGTGAATCAGGCGCTGGCGATGCCGCTTGGCCACGGTGCATTAGCGCTGGGCGAGCGTCGTCGTTTGGGGAAAACCCTGCAGGCCAGCGGCTATGACCGCGCCTATGTACTGCCGAACTCCTTCAAATCTGCGCTGGTGCCGTTTTTCGCCGGGATCAAACGTCGCACCGGCTGGCGCGGCGAGATGCGCTATGGCGTAATGAATGATGTGCGCGTGCTGGACAAAGCTGCCTTTCCGTTGATGGTTGAGCGCTATGTGGCACTCGGCTATGACAAACCGGTTGCTTCCGCGCAGCAGCTGCCGCAGCCATTGCTGTGGCCGCAATTGCGCGTTGATGACGATGAAAAGCAGATGACGGCGGCGCAGTTTGCGCTGTCGGCCGATCGACCGGTAATCGGGTTTTGCCCGGGTGCAGAGTTTGGCCCGGCGAAGCGCTGGCCGCACTATCATTATGCCGCGCTGGCAGAGCAGCTGATTGGCGAAGGTTATCAGGTGGTGCTGTTCGGTTCAGCGAAAGACCGCGAAACCGGCGACACCATTGTGCAGACGCTGTCCGAAGCGGCGCGTGCGCACTGCAAGAATCTGGCCGGCGATACGCAACTCGAGCAAGCGGTGATTCTGCTGGCGAACTGCGCAGCGGTTGTCAGTAACGATTCCGGCCTGATGCATATCGCTGCAGCGTTGAATCGTCCGCTGGTGGCGCTGTATGGCCCAAGTAGCCCGGACTTCACGCCGCCGTTGTCCCAACAAGCGCGCATTATTCGTTTGATCACCGGCTATCACAAAGTCCGCAAAGGTGATGCCGAGCAAGGTTATCATCAGAGCCTGATTGATATTCAGCCAGCGCGCGTTCATCAGGAACTGAGCGCGCTGTTGCATCCGGTGCAGGAGTAAAGATGCACGTTTTGATTGTTAAAACTTCCTCAATGGGAGACGTGCTGCACACCTTACCGGCGCTGACAGATGCGATGCAGGCGATTCCTGGCATCAGGTTTGATTGGGTGGTTGAAGAGAACTTCGCTCAAATCCCAGCCTGGCATCCGGCGGTCGATAAAGTACTGCCGGTGGCGATTCGCCGCTGGCGCAAGCACTGGTTCGGCAGCCAGCAGCGTGAAGAGCGTGTGCAATTTAAGCGTGAGCTACAATCGCGTCAGTATGATGTAGTGCTGGATGCGCAAGGGCTGATCAAAAGTGCCGCGCTGGTTACGCGCCTGGCAAAAGGCGAGAAGCACGGGCAGGACAGCCGCAGTGCACGCGAACCTTTCGCCAGCTGGTGGTATGACAAACGCCATGAAATCAACAAGCAACAGCATGCGGTGGAACGTACGCGCGAGCTGTTTGCCAAAAGCCTCGGCTATGAAAAGCCCTCTACGCAGGGCGATTACGCGATTGCTGGCCATTTCCGTTCTACGCTGCCTGACAGCGCTCAGCCTTATCTGGTGTTTCTGCACGCCACCACGCGTGATAACAAACACTGGCCGGAATCACACTGGCGTGAGTTGATTGAGTTAGTGCAGCCAACAGGTTTGCGCGTGAAGTTGCCGTGGGGCGCTGAGCATGAACATCAACGCGCACAACGTTTGGCGGAAGGCTTTGACCATGTTGAGGTGCTGCCAAAGCTAACGCTGGAGCAGGTAGCGCAGCAGTTAGCCGGCGCGCGTGCGGTGGTGTCGGTGGATACCGGTTTGAGTCACCTGACGGCGGCGCTGGACCGCCCGAATATCACCTTGTTTGGTCCCACAGATCCGGGACTGATTGGCGGGTATGGCAAGAATCAGCATGAGCTGAAGGCGCAGGATAACAATCTGGCATCGGTTTCTGCGCAACAAGTCTTTTCCCAGCTTGAGACGTTAATAGGTTCCTCTGAAGATTGCGGACAATTCCACCGTGGATAAGAAAAAAAAATTTGCCAGGCTGCGTGCGCTTAATCGTCAGCGTAACTATTTGATGAAATCGCTACGCTTACACATTGCTCGGCTGATATTGGATCATCGCACCAAACGTGAGTTTGCAATTTCTGCACGTAAATCGGTTCTTTTTTTACGTGATGACGATAAAATCGGCGATATGGTTGTTTCAACCTCACTATTTCGTGAATTTAAGCGCGCGGGTTATGTGGTTGATGTCTTGGCAGGAAAGAACAATGCCAAAATTATCGAATTCAATCCTTATGTGAATAAGTATTACGTAGTAGAAAAAGATAACCAGCATAAGCTTGAGCAAGCTAAAGCTCTGGCGAAAAATAACTATGATGTGGTTATCGATATGGGAGATAAAATATCTCCCTTCCACTTGCTGTTACTCAAGAAACTCAACGCCCGTAACGTTGTTGGGTTTAATAAGTCAGGCTTCAATATCTATAACAAGTCATTAGATTATCTCGGATACTCTAGTCACGTTACAGAGCGTTACCAGTTACTGATGGAGAGTTTTGAGTTTATCTCATTCAGTACGGATTATGATATTCATGTACCAGACTCGGTGCGCAGTGAAATTCATGACTTTATGTCGACTATCGCAGCGCCATGCAAAGTTGTTATAAATCCCTATGCTGCCGATCCGCGTCGGGATATGTCTCTGTCGCAACTGAGTGCATTAATTGAAAGAATTAAACACGAATGGGATCAGGTTGAAATCATTCTGGTAGGTGATCCTGCAAGAATTAGCCAGTTGACGCATCTGGATGCAGTCATTAATCCATATCATACTTTAGCCAGTGCCTGTGAAATTGTCCGTTTGGCGGACATGGTGATTTCACCTGACACGGCGATTGTACATATTGCCGCAGCATGGAAGAAGCCATTGGTGAGTTTATATGGTAATGACCTTCACGGTGAATATGTTAACAGTAGGGTTTGGGGGCCGGGATACGATGCCGCTCGCCAGCTCTATACTAAAGATAAACATCATCCAGTTTCATCTATTGAAGTGGATGACATTATCCTTACTATGAAGGAGTTGAGCGTACTTAGTTGCAGCCGATCGCAATAAATATTAGCGCATAGATGATTCTTTTACGGCCAGTCTGCGCGATATTTTTTCAATGACAATACTGGGTTGAATAACGTCCATAATGTGTTCGTGTTCCTGATGACCGTTGTCTGGAACAACATGGATGATATCGTGTAATTCGGGATTCTGCAGCGGACCAGTAGCATATGGATTTGCTGTAGTAAATAAACCCACCGTAGGCGTTTTGATTGCAACGGCAATATGCAAAGGCCCGGTGTCGCCAGTCAATAGCACATCCATGTTATTGAGCAGTGCTGTCAACTCAGGCAGGCTGGTATTACCGACGCGATTACTCACCTGAGCATGCAATGATTCCGGTAAATGCTGGAGAAAAGTTTCGGCACGGTGTTTATCATCTGGACCACCGATAAGAATAATACGTAAATCTGCATGTGCAGAGCATAACGAAGCCGCAACACAAGCGAAATTTTGTGGTGACCAGCAACGTTCTGCAGTTGAAGCACCTAATTGAAATCCAATAACTGGCGAGCTATCAAACACTTTTTCAGTTACCGCAAACGGCATCTTCATTTCAATATTTGATGAGTCACAGCCCAAACAACTTACTAATGAAAGCTTACGCTGGATGATATGACCGCGAAAATCGATGAGGTACTTTGATAACCATTTGTCGCGGTAATTGAAATGATCAACGTAATTATCTTTGATAATGCATTTTGAACCTGCCAGCAGTGCAGCAATGTAGTCGTAAGGTTCATGCGAGTGCAACAGAAGCGTTAAATCAGGTTTGGGGAATTTGCCTAAATTTTTAAGCATGTCAGACAAAGTAATGGCTTTATTATTCCAGAAAACCAAATTATCCCAGTCTTCACCATTTTTTAGAAATTCAGAAAATTTCTGGTGGGCAACGAGTGTAATAATGGCAGCAGGATAGCGTTCTCTAACCGCTCTTATTGCGGGTGAATTGAAAAGAAAGTCACCTAATGCCGTAGTGGAAAAAATAACAACATGACGCGCATCGATATTTGCCAGGTCTGGAGGTGTTTGCAGTGGATTGCCTCTCACTAGCATGTACAGCCTGATCGCTTTATCAAGCGCTTTTATTTTCCACAATTTACGCATTATAGGAACTCATTCCATCATCATTAAAATTCTCAAATTCAAGTCTTTAAGACCTTCATCGGTTTTATAAGTTTCATTTTTCCGGAAGTGTCGTTGTTAAGTGGCCCAGAACGGTGTCTCCGGGCCACGATGAGGAGGTTAAAACAGCTGATTCAGTTGATGCGCAACATAACTATTTACGATGCTTTCTTCCACTACCTGCCATGCCCTGCTCTGCGGCACCGGCGACAACGGCTTGTTCGGCTTACACACGCCGGGCGCGCGGAAGCGTGGAGGCTGCGTTTTGGATGGCGGCGGAGTCGTGCCCTGATGCAGCGGCTCATTCAGTAACTGGCTTGGCCGCACTAACGTGATATCGGCTGGCAATGTCGGCAGCATCTGCTGCAGTACGCGTACCGTCGTAGGATGCGGATGGCCAATGGCGATGGCATAACCGTCGCGCTGCGCCAGTTTCACCGCGCGGGTAAACTGCGTGCGGATTGAAGCCTCATCCTGGCTATCGTCGAGGAACACGCGACGTTTCAGTACTTTAACGTTGGTACCTTGTGCGGCCGGGATCGACTGACTGTTGCCAATCGTCATGCTATCGAGAAAGTAGTAGTTGTAGTGATTGAGCACCTGCATCACTTTCTGCATGCCGGGCAGGCTGGAGGTCATTTTGCTGCCCATATGGTTATTCAGGCCGACGGCGTAAGGCACTTTTCCACTGGCTTCACGAATAATCCGCTCGATTTCCGTGCTGCTCATCTCTGGCGTCAGCGTGTCTTTCTCCAGCGGCTGCTTGCTGAGCGGCGCCATCGGCAGGTGAATCAGCACTTCACGACCGCCTTGATGCGCTTTGGTGGCCATCTCGCGTGCATGTGGCGCATTAGGCAGGACCGCAACGGAAATTGCGGTGGGCATCTGCAGCACTTTATTCTCTTCTTTTGGCCGATAACCGAAGTCGTCGATCACGATGGAGAGTTTTCCCGCATGGGCGGAAAGTGTTAGAAACAGGCCGCACAGGGCGGCCGAGAGCTTAGAGGGTTGAAACAAAACTTATCTTCCTAACCACGGTAGTGGATTGACGGCCTGTCCCTGGCGTCGGATTTCAAAGTAGAGCGAAGGCGTGCCGCGGCCGCCGCTGGTGCCCACAAGGGCGATAGGCTGTCCTGCCTTCACCTGAGCACCCACGCTCACCAGTGCGCTTTGGTTGTAGCCATAAAGGCTCATATCACCTTTACCGTGTTCCAGAACCACAACCAGACCATAGCCTTGCAGCCAGTCGGCCATCAGTACGCGTCCATCAGCGATGGCTTTCACTTCGGTGCCTTCTGGCGCATCAACCACCAGACCTTTCCAGCGCAATTCGCCCTGCATCGATTCACCGAAGCGATGTTCAATACGTCCACGTACCGGCCAAACCGCTTGCCCGCCGGGCTTGCCTAATCCGCCGGTACGCGCCATCAGCTCGCGCTCACTCTGCGTTGGCTGATAGTTTGATCCTTTAGCTTTCGCCTGTGCCTGACGTTGACGCACTTTTTCCGCCTCGCGCGCTTCCCGTTCGGCACGTTCACGCGCTTCACGCTCAGCCTTGGCGATTTTGCTCTGCAGTCGGCTTTCGTTCTCACGCATCTCAACCAGGTCAGCCTGATCTTTCTCCAGCGAGCTTTCCAGTACGGTGAGCGTTTTCTTACGCGCCGCGCTGGCCACTTCCAGCTTGCTTTGCTGCGTCTGTTGTTGAGCTAACAACGATTTTTGCTGATCCTGTTTACCCCGCAATGATTGGCGCTGTTCCGCTAATTGCTGTTGGGTTTGCTTGAGATCGTCGATGTTTTTCTGACGTGCGGCGTTGAGATAGCCGAAATAGGCAAGAATACGCTCACTGCGCTGGGCTTCTTCACCACCAAGCAGCAACTGTAGACCATTGTGCTGTCCCTGACGGAAGGCGGCATCAAGCTGTTGTGCCAGCAGTTTTTCCTGCTGCGCTTGCTGCTTTTCCAGCCGCGAGATAGAAGAGGTGACCTGCGCAATTTCACCCTCGAGCGTGCTGAGGCTGTTACGCGTTTCGCGCAGCTGACGGCTGGCCTGCGCAATCACTTTTTCCTGACTTTGCAGTTGATCCAACAGCTTACTGCGCTGCACTTTCTGCGCCTTAACGCTCTTCTCTTTCTCGGCGATGTCCTGCTGGATGGACTTCAGCTGCGTTTTACTGTCATCCGCACTGCGAGCGGCAGCAGGAAGTAATAATGTGCCCGCCAGAAGCAGACTCAGGGAGATTTCGGACCAGCGGAATGACAACGGAAGCGCAGTGCCGTTGTGACGGGTCCTTGTGTGTGTAACGGTCGCTTTTCCCTTCATAGTCGATAATTATTCCACGATGAACAGCCGCTTACCAGTTAGCCCGGCCGGGTTTTACTTTGCTAAAAATGTCTGTCCCGAGCTTACCGGCATAAACTTTGTCTTAATTTTGGGATTAGAACACTTTTTTTGGAAAATGACGCACAAATCGTAACTCTGTTCCCTTAGCGACTGTACATGCGAAGTGGCGCAGGTATACTCAGAACCCTTGTTTTAGCTTATCAGCCCGGTTTGGAGTCGTTACCCCTCATGCAAGAAATTATGCAGTTTGCAAGCAATCACCCCATCCTCAGTCTGGCATGGGTTGCTTTACTCGTTCTCGTGATTGTGACCACCGTTAAAGGTATGTTCTCTAAAGTAAAAACCATCAGTCGTGGTGAAGCAACCCACCTGATTAACAAAGAGGACGCGGTGGTGGTAGACGTTCGTTCACGTGACGATTACCGCAAAGGACACATTTCTGGGGCTATCAACGTAGCGGCAGCAGACATCAAAAAAGAGAGCTTTGGCGAGCTGGAAAAGCACAAGTCACAGCACATAATTGTAGTTTGCGCGACCGGTCAAAGTGCGGGCGAATCTGCGGCGAAATTGAGCGCAGCGGGCTTCGAGAAAGTCTCCGTACTGAAAGATGGCGTGAGCGGCTGGAGTGGTGAAAATCTGCCACTGGTGCGCGGTAAATAACTTCTTTGAGGTAACCGTATGGCGAATGTAGAGATCTACACCAAAGTCACTTGTCCTTATTGCCACCGTGCAAAGGCGTTGTTGGATCAGAAAGGCGTGTCGTTCCAGGAGATTCCCATTGACGGGAACGCGGCGAAACGTGAAGAGATGATTCAACGCAGCGGCCGCACGACGGTGCCACAGATTTTTATTGATGCGCAGCACATTGGCGGCTGTGACGATCTTTACGCGCTGGATGGGCGTCAGGGACTTGATCCTCTACTCCAGGCATAACTTTTCGGTCAGACAATTTTAACTCACAGGATTTAGACACATGTCAGAGCAAAGCAACAGCGAAATGCAGTTCCAGATTCAACGTGTTTACACCAAAGATGTTTCTTACGAAGCGCCAAACGCACCGCAGGTTTTCCAGAAAGAGTGGGAACCGGAAGTGAAGCTGGACCTGGACACCGCCTCTTCTCAGCTGGCTGATGGTGTTTTTGAAGTCGTTCTGCGTGTTACAGTAACCGCAACCGTTGGCGAAGAGACCGCATTCCTGTGCGAAGTCCAGCAGGCGGGTATTTTCACCATCAGCGGTATCGAAGGCACGCAGATGGCACATTGCCTCGGCGCTTACTGCCCGAACATTCTGTTCCCGTATGCACGCGAATGCGTAACCAGCCTTGTGTCTCGTGGTACTTTCCCGCAGCTCAACCTGGCGCCAGTTAACTTTGATGCGCTGTTCATGAACTATCTGCAGCAGCAAGGTGAAGGCGAAGCGCCACATCAGGATGCCTGATGACTACACTCAACGCTTCAATTAGCGTCATCGGTGCCGGCTCGTACGGCACCGCATTGGCCATCACGCTGGCCCGTAACGGCCATCCGGTTCTGCTCTGGGGCCACAATCCTCAAAGCGTGGCGCAGCTGCAAGCTGACCGCTGCAATGCCGCTTTCCTGCCCGATGTGCCTTTCCCTGATAATCTCGTTCCTGAAGCCGATTTGGCTAGCGTGGTTAACGCCAGTCGCGATCTGCTGATTGTGGTGCCGAGCCATGTATTTGGCGACGTGCTGACGCAGCTTAAGCCGCATCTGCGTGCTGATTCGCGGATTGTCTGGGCGACGAAAGGACTGGAAAAAGAGACCGGCCGTTTGCTGCAGGATGTGGCGCGTGAAATCCTCGGCGATGCGATTCCGTTAGCGGTGATTTCCGGACCCACCTTTGCTAAAGAGCTGGCTGCTGGCATGCCAACGGCAATCGCACTGGCATCGACCGATGCGGAGTTCGCTGAAGACCTGCAGCAAAAGCTGCACTGCGGTAAAAGTTTCCGCGTATATAACAATCAGGATTTCATCGGCGTGCAATTAGGCGGCGCGGTGAAGAACGTGATTGCGATTGGTGCGGGGATTTCTGACGGCATTGGCTTTGGTGCCAACGCGCGTACAGCCTTAATCACCCGTGGCCTGACGGAAATGAGCCGTCTCGGCGCAGCGCTGGGTGCCGATGCCACCACCTTTATGGGCATGGCCGGTTTAGGCGATCTGGTGCTGACCTGTACCGATAATCAGTCGCGCAACCGTCGTTTCGGCATGATGCTGGGGCAAGGCGAGAGCGTAGACGATGCTCAACGCATTATCGGACAAGTTGTAGAAGGCTACAGAAACACCAAGGAAGTCAAAGCATTGGCCGCGCGTGTTGGCGTAGAAATGCCAATTACCGAGCAGATTTATCAGGTGCTCTATTGCGGAAAATCAGCGCGAGAGGCAGCATTAACCTTACTTGGCCGTGCAAGGAAGGACGAAAACAGCCAAAGCTGAAGCAGGATGCGCCAGCGTCACCACCTGTAGCGCCCCATCAGGCGCTTTTTTTATCGGGAGCAAACAGCAATGTCGTCTGAAGAGTTAGAACTGGTCTGGAACCATATCAAAGCCGAAGCCAGAGCACTGGCCGACTGTGAACCGATGCTGGCCAGCTTTTACCATGCGACATTGCTTAAACACGAAAACCTCGGCAGTGCGCTCAGCTATATGCTCGCCAACAAACTGGCGAACCCGATCATGCCTGCCATCGCCATCCGCGAAATCGTGGAAGAAGCCTACCGTGAAGACCCAGAGATGATTGTCTCCGCAGCCTACGATATTCAGGCTGTGCGTCAGCGTGACCCCGCCGTTGATAAATATTCCACACCGCTGCTTTACCTCAAAGGCTTCCACGCCCTGCAGGCTTATCGCATTGGCAACTGGTTATGGAGAGAAGGTCGCCGCGCACTGGCGGTTTATCTGCAGAACGAAATTTCCGTCTCGTTTGCCGTGGATATTCACCCGGCGGCGCGCATTGGTCGCGGCATCATGCTTGACCATGCCACCGGCATTGTTATCGGCGAAACGGCCATCATCGAAAATGATGTTTCGATCCTGCAATCGGTGACGCTCGGCGGTACGGGTAAAACCAGCGGCGATCGCCATCCGAAGATCCGTGAAGGTGTGATGATTGGCGCGGGTGCCAAGATTTTGGGCAACATTGAAGTGGGACGAGGTGCGAAAATCGGTGCCGGTTCCGTTGTTCTGCAGCCCGTACCGCCGCATACCACGGCGGCCGGCGTGCCAGCGCGCATTGTCGGTAAACCGACCAGCGATAAACCGTCGATGGATATGGATCAGCACTTCAACGGCGCGGGCTTTGAGTACGGCGACGGCATCTAGCCTTTGATCAGCGCGCCAGCATAATCGAGCTGGCGCCACGCTTCATACACCACCACAGATACCGCATTAGACAGATTCATGCTGCGGCTTTCCGCCATCATCGGAATACGGATTTTCTGCTCAGCGGGTAGCGCGTTGAGTATATCTGCGGGTAAACCACGACTCTCCGGACCAAACACCAAATAATCACCCTTTTGATAATTCACCGCGCTGTGCGCAGGCGTTCCTTTGGTGGTGAGCGCGAACATGCGCTGAGGCGTTTCCGTTGCCAGAAATGCTGCGTAATTAGCGTGTTTTTTTAAGGCGGTATATTCGTGGTAATCCAGCCCGGCGCGGCGCAGGCGCTTATCATCCCAGGCAAAGCCCAGCGGTTCAATCAGGTGTAACTGGAAACCGGTATTTGCGCACAAGCGAATGATGTTGCCGGTATTTGGCGGAATTTCAGGTTCAAATAAGACAATGTTTAGCATAAGGCCCCCAGAAACGAGGGCCGAAGCATAACAAATTATTGACGGGCGGAGTACAGCGGCAGCCACAGCGTAAGGCGTAAACCCCCGAGCGGGCTGTCATCGGCTTTGACCCAGCCGCGATGCTGCTGGATGGCCGTTTCGACGATCGCCAGGCCCAATCCGGTGCCGCCTGATTCACGATCGCGCGCCTCATCGGTGCGGTAGAACGGACGGAAAATCTGCTCGCGATCTTCTGGACTGACTCCCGGACCATCATCATCGACGTGGATGGTGATGCCTTCGATATCCACCGAGAAGCTGACGCTGATATGCGAATTCGAATAGCGCAGCGCATTACGCACGATATTCTCCAGCGCACTCTCCAGCGCATGTGGATTACCGTACAGCGGCCACGGGCCAGGCGGATAAGGCACTTCCATCAGTTTGCCCATCTGCTCGGCTTCAAATTTGGCATCTTCCAACACGCCGTTCCACAGCTGGTTGGCCTTCATTGCTTCACTGACCAGTGCGTTATTGTGTTGCGTACGCGACAGCACCAGCAAATCGTTAATCATGCCATCAAGACGCTGCGCTTCCGTTTCGATGCGCTGCAGCTCTTTGCCTTCCCCATTACGGCGACGCAGTAACGCGGTTGCCAGCTGCAAGCGAGTCAACGGCGTACGCAGTTCATGGCTGATATCGGATAGCAAACGCTGTTGCGCCGTCATCATGCGTTCGAGCGCGCTCACCATTTGGTTGAAACTCGAACCCGCAGCCAGAAACTCTTGCGGTCCCGATTCCAGTTCCGGATGCTGACGCAAATTGCCGCTTGCCACTTCATCCGCCGCATATTTAAGTTTGCGGGCGGGACGCGCCAGGCTCCACGCCAGCCACAGCAGCAATGGCGAGCTGATCAGCATAGTGACAATCAGCAGCAACAGCGGGAGGTCAAACAGCAGATTGACGAAATCCAGCTGTGAACTGGTGGCAGGACGAATCAGGTAGAGCTGATAGTTGTCTTCGCCATCACGAACCGCGAAAGGCCCAACCATTTCAACGCGACCATACTTTTTCTTTTGTGGGTGATCGGCGTTATCCGACTGCCCAATAAAGTTACGGATGATCTGCATTTCATTGTGCTGCGCGCCAATCACCCGGCCTTCGCTGGTCACCAATAACAAGCGCTGACCGGGCGGCGCCCATTTGTCGATGGAGCGGAACAGGCGACGCCACCACATTAAGTCGTTTGGCGGATCTTGTGACAGCTCCGCTTCAACGTGCTGTTCAATCATGGTGCCCTGACGCTGCTCGCTTTCCAGTAATGCGGTCATCTGGCGCGAATCGAGTTTGGGCACCATCAAAACCAGCATCAACACCAACGCTAGCGTGAGCCAGAAGATGGCGAAGATGCGGGTGGTTAAACTTCCAATCATGATGCCGAAACCATCAGATAGCCGCGTCCGCGCAGGGTTTTAAACCACGGATGACCATCACGACGTTCCGGCAATTTACGACGCAGATTAGAAATGTGCATATCAATAGCGCGGTCAAAAGGCGTCAGACGTTTGCCCAACACTTCCTGACTAAGGTGTTCACGCGATACCACCTGACCCAGATGCTGTGCCAGCAAATAGAGCAGGGTGAATTCGGTACCGGTGAGATCCAGGGTTTCGCTATCAAAGCTGGCTTCCTGACGACCCGGATTCAGGCGCAGGCAGTCGACTTCCAGCGTCGGTGAGCTGTTATCGTGCTGCTGTTGCTGCTCGCTCCAGTTTGAACGGCGCAAAATGGCACGAATACGCGCCACCAGTTCACGATCGTTAAACGGCTTAGGCAGATAGTCATCTGCGCCCAATTCAAGGCCCAGAACGCGGTCCAGTTCGCTGCCACGTGCAGTCAGCATAATGACCGGAGTTTGGTGCTGTTGGCGTAGTTCTTTCAACGTGTCGATACCGTTCTTCTTCGGCATCATTACATCAAGCAATAACAAGTCCACGGTGTTGTCTAGCAGGTTAAGCGCCTGCTCACCATCGCTTGCCACAATAACTTCAAAACCTTCCATCTCAAGCAGTTCTTTAAGCAGCGAAGTTAATTCGCGGTCGTCATCAACCAACAGGATTTTATTCATTTTTTATTGCCCTCCGCAGGCAAAATACCGTGTTCCTTGACTTGCAATCCAACGCTTTACGTAGTTTTACACCCCCTGACGGATGTTTGCAGCCACCGCCGTACACTGGCTCTCGTTGAATCGCAAAACGGAACGAACTGGGAGTTAACGATGCGCTACTTAACCGCCGTCGTCATTGCCTCAGCGATGGTTCTCAGTCACGCCAGCGCCGAAGCAGCAGACACGACGACGATTGACGAGATGCATCCGAACAGCGGATTGACGACAGGCAGTATGACGCAAAATCCGCAAAGCTACATGTTCGATGGCATTGAGCTGACTGAACAACAGCGGCAACAGATGCGAGACCTGATGCAGCAAGCGCGACACGAACGCCCAACAATCAGCGTTCAAGATATAGAAACTATGCATGACCTTGTCATTGCAGACAAATTTAACGAATCGGCTATTCGACAGCAGGCAGAGAAACAAGCCCGCGCAGCGATAGAACAGCAAGTCGAGATGGCTCGGGTTCGTAATCAGATGTACCACCTGCTAACGCCTGCACAGCAAGCGACATTGCAGAAAAATTATGAGCGACGATTAGCTGAAGTTCGTCGGCTCTCAGGATTGCAGCCATCATCACCGCTGCAAGCAGTGAGTAGTACCAGCAGTAACCAGTAACATAGTATCCCTGTTTTCCTTGCCATAGACACCATCCCTGTCTTCCCCCGCATGATGCGGGGGTTTTTTTTGCCTGTCATTTCTCTCTAACATCATTGTCTTAAAATTCAATCACGCAGCACACTTCTGCCGATGATAAACTTTAGCCATCTTGAGACCTAAAGGCCGCACCGATGAAGCGTGCGACCCGGCGAGGCATAGCATGGATTCTTCCTATGCAAAGTTAGTCAATCGGGCGGCGTTAGCGGCGACTACGCTGGCGACGCTACTGTTGATCGTGAAAATTTTCGCCTGGTGGCATACCGGTTCAGTCAGCATGTTGGCGGCATTAGTGGATTCATTAGTGGACATCGCCGCTTCACTCACCAACTTGCTGGTGGTGCGCTATTCTCTGCAGCCGGCCGATGACGATCACACCTTCGGTCATGGTAAAGCCGAATCACTGGCCGCGCTGGCGCAAAGCATGTTTATCTCCGGCTCGGCGCTGTTTTTGTTTCTCACCGGCATTCAGCATCTGGCATCGCCCGCAACTTTACATGCGCCGCTGGTGGGCATTGTGGTTACGGTGATTGCGCTGTTTTCAACCCTGACATTGGTTGCCTTCCAGCGCTGGGTGGTGCGTCGCACGCGCAGCCAGGCGATTCGCGCGGACATGCTGCACTATCAATCTGATGTGGTAATGAACGGCGCAATATTGGTCGCCCTCGGTTTGAGCAGCTATGGTTTTGTACGGGCGGATGCATTGTTCGCGCTCGGCATCGGCGTGTACATTCTTTATAACGCCTTGCGGATGGGTTATGACGCGGTACAGGCGCTGTTAGACCGCGTACTGCCCGAGCATGAAACGCAGGAGATCATCAACGTGGTGACCAACTGGCCGGGCGTTCGCGGCGCACATGCACTGCGCACGCGACAATCGGGCCCTACGCGTTTTATCCAGCTGCATCTGGAGATGGAAGATCAGTTGCCGTTGGTGCAGGCGCATCAGGTGGCCGATCAAATTGAGCAGGCATTACTGAAGAAGTTTCCCGGCTCAGACGTGATCATCCATCAAGATCCCTGCTCTGTTGTGCCGAGCAATCAACACGGCTTTTTTCAAGGTTAGCGATTTAAAATCATGCAATTACACAAAAAAAGTGACGTAACGCTAACAACTCTGTAAAAAATTAGCGAAAACTTGTCTGACCTGAATCAATTCAGCATCAAGCGTTTGATATACTATTTTGCAACTATTAAGCCATGCGATCGCGAGCTGGTCCACGCCGGACACATGGCAGGAATAATCCTTAGTTTTTGAACAATCCAGAGGTTGTCATGATCAAAAAAATCGGAGTACTGACCAGCGGCGGCGACGCCCCAGGCATGAACGCAGCCATTCGCGGAGTTGTACGTTCCGCGCTGAGTGAAGGACTGGAAGTTTTTGGTATTTACGACGGCTATCTGGGATTGTACGAAGATCGCATGATCAACCTCGACCGCTACAGCGTGTCAGACATGATCAACCGTGGCGGCACCTTCCTCGGTTCCGCACGCTTCCCAGAATTCCGCAACGATGAAGTGCGCCAGACCGCGATTGATAACATGAAAAAGCGCGGCATTGATGCGCTGGTGGTCATCGGCGGTGATGGTTCTTACATGGGTGCTAAGCGCCTGACCGAAATGGGCTTCCCATGCATCGGCTTGCCGGGCACCATCGATAACGACGTAGCAGGCACCGATTACACCATTGGCTACTTCACTGCGTTGGAAACTGTAGTTGAAGCGATTGACCGCCTGCGTGACACCTCATCTTCTCACCAGCGCATCTCCATCGTAGAAGTGATGGGCCGTTACTGCGGCGATTTAACGCTGGCGGCAGCGATTGCCGGTGGTTGTGAGTTCATCGTGCTGCCTGAAATCCCATATACCCGTGAAGAGCTGGTTGCCGAAATCAAAGCCGGCATTGCCAAAGGTAAAAAGCACGCCATCGTGGCGATTACCGAGCACATCTGCGATATCGACGATCTGGCGCACTTCATCGAAGCTGAAACCAAACGCGAAACCCGCGCCACTGTTCTCGGTCACATTCAGCGTGGCGGTGCACCTTGTGCCTATGACCGCATCCTTGCATCGCGCATGGGTTCTTACTCCATCGAGCTGCTACTGCAAGGTTATGGCGGCCGCTGCGTCGGTATTCAGAATGAGAAGATGGTGCATCACGACATCATCGACGCGATTGAAAATATGAAGCGTCCATTCAAACGCGACTGGCTGGATACCGCGAAAAAACTCTACTAATTTCCTATCAAGGCGCGACGAGATTCGCGCCTTTTTAATGCCTGCTCATATTCCCTCCAGTTATAACAGCTTATTTTTAATTCTTTAATCCGTGGATAAGTTTGTGTCAGTCTTGTTCTATAACGACCTCGGGAGAGCAAGCAATGAATAAGTGGAGTATTGGTGTCACCCTGTTACTGGCTTCAACCAGTGTTCTGGCAAAGGATATTCAGCTGTTAAACGTCTCTTACGATCCAACCCGTGAGCTGTACGAGCAGTACAACAAAGCGTTTAGCGCGCATTACAAGCAGGAAACCGGCGACAACGTGGTGATTCGCCAGTCGCACGGCGGTTCCGGTAAACAAGCGACCTCAGTGATCAATGGCATCCGTGCTGATGTGGTTACGCTGGCGCTGCAATCTGATGTCGATGCTATTGCTGACCGTGGTCGTATCAATAAAGACTGGATCAAACGCCTGCCGGATAACTCCGCGCCATACACCTCGACCATCGTGTTCCTGGTGCGTAAAGGCAACCCAAAAGGCATTCATGATTGGCCGGATCTAATTAAACCGGGCGTTTCCGTCATCACGCCAAACCCGAAAACGTCGGGCGGCGCACGCTGGAACTATCTGGCTGCATGGGGCTGGGCGCTGGATCAGAACCATGGCGATCAGGCCAAAGCGCTGGCTTACGTGAAATCGCTGTTTAAGAACGTGGAAGTACAGGATTCCGGCGCACGTGGTGCGACCAATACCTTCGTAGAACGTGGCATTGGCGATGTGCTGATTGCGTGGGAAAACGAAGCCTATCTTGCAGTGGATAAGCTGGGTAAAGACAAGTTTGAAATCGTCACCCCAAGCGAATCGATTCTGGCGGAGCCAACGGTTTCGGTGGTGGATAAAGTGGTCGACGAGCAGGGCACGCGTAAAGTGGCCGAAGATTATCTCAAGTATCTCTACTCGCCGGAAGGCCAGACCATCGCGGCGGAGAATTTCTACCGTCCACGTGATGAAGCCGTTGCGAAGAAATTTGCCAATAAATTCGCTCCGGTAAAATTGTTCACTATCGACAGCAAGTTTGGTGGCTGGACGCAAGCCCAGAAAACCCACTTCGCCGATGGCGGCAGCTACGATCAGGTGATGAAGCCATAACGAATAAAAAAACGGCCAGCGAGAGTGCTGGCCGTTTTGTTTTAGTCCGTGACTTTCATCACCTGCCAGGCGAGGATGCTGGCAGGTGATGAACAGAGGAATCGGGCTATGCAGGGCAGTCGTCGTACCCTGAAGTTACTTACCGCTTTATTGGTGCTGTTGATTGTTGGACTGATCGCCGGCGCCATCCATTTCCATAAAAACGCCAACGCCTTGTGGCAAATTATCAGCGAGAAGTGCGTACCGAATATGGCGGCGAAGGGCAAACCCGCGCCATGTCAGCAGGTGAACAGCGCGCAGGGTTACGTTACGCTGAAAGATCTCAACGGGCCGTTGCAGTATCTGCTGATGCCGATCGAAAAAATTACCGGCATGGAAAGCCCGATCCTTCTTGAACCCGCAACGCCGAATCTGTTTGCCGAAGCCTGGCAGCAACGCACATTGCTGGCTCAGAAGCACGGCGCGCCGATTCCCGATAGCGCGCTGTCGCTGGCCATCAATGCGCAATACGGGCGTACGCAGAATCAGCTGCATATTCATATTTCCTGTCTGAGGCCAGATGTGCGTCAACAGCTGGATGCGCTGGCACCGAGGCTAAACGCGCAGTGGCACAGTGAAACGCTGCGTAAGCATGGTTATCTGGTGCGGTCGATTTCTGCGGCAGAACTGGCGCAGCAGAGTGCGTTTATCCGTCTGGCGGATGAAGTGCCGCATGCGCGCACCGAGATGGGGAAATACGGACTGGCGCTGGCACAGTTGCCGGATGGCCGTTTAGCGCTGTTGGCGCTGGAGCGTAACTGGCTGAAACTGAACAGCGGCTCGGCGGAAGAGCTGCAGGATCATAACTGCAGCATATTGCCGCAATAACCCATCTTTCGTAGGGTTGCCATTTATGGCGACCAATAAAAAAGGCGGCTAATCAGCCGCCTTTTTCTGCATCGAAAACGCTGACTTACGCGTTTTTCGCTGCTGCTGCCGCTTTCACGATCACCGCAAATGCATCTGCTTTCAGTGAAGCACCGCCAACGAGTGCGCCATCAATATCTGGCTGGGTGAACAGCTCAGCGGCGTTTTTGTCGTTGACCGAGCCGCCGTACTGAATGATCACTTGCTGAGCGATAGCTGCATCTTTCTTCGCGATATGGTCACGAATGAATTTGTGCACCGCCTGAGCCTGCGCTGGAGTGGCTGATTTGCCGGTACCGATAGCCCAAACTGGCTCGTAAGCGATAACCGCGCCTTCGAACGCTGCAGCGCCCTGGGTTTCCAGCACGGCGTCAATCTGACGTGCGCACACTTCTTCGGTTTTGCCCGCTTCGTTTTCTGCGTCAGTTTCACCGATGCACAGAACCGGCACCAGGCCAGCTTCTTTCACTACGGCAAATTTCTTCGCGATGAACTCGTCGCTCTCTTTGTGGTATGTGCGGCGCTCAGAGTGGCCGATGATGATGTATTTCGCGCCAACGTCTTTCAGCATGTCTGCGGAAGTTTCGCCAGTGAATGCGCCAGACAGATTAACGTCAACGTTCTGAGCACCCAGAGCAATGTGGCTACCGGAAATGGCGTGCTTCGCCAGGTCCAGATAGATGGCTGGCGGTGCAATCGCGACGCCACAACCATCAACACCAGACAGCTCTTTGCGCAGGCCTTCAATCAGCTCTTTAGTGATCTGCTTGCTACCGTTCAGTTTCCAGTTACCCATAACCAGTGGATGTCGCATTCTTTCCTCCGCATAACGCGATTCATGAAATAGCGCTGCCATCGGGCAGCGATGTCTGCGAGACAGTATAGAGATCAAATGCGTTGCTGGCTTTGCTTTTCGTCATTTTTGCCGGTGCGATCAGGGCGTCGCGAGCGCCAGTTTTATCGGCTCAACGGCGAAGGTCAAACCCTTGTCGCCGTTGTCTGCCACCACGAAACGCAAGGCACCTTCGGTGCGGGAAAAATAGCGTGCACCTTTACCGGCGCTGAGCAGGGAATCGAGTTTTTTACGCCCATCTTCGGGCGATAAGCCGGGGATGAAGAAACGCAGCAGGGCGGTCATATAATCCATGGCGCGTGCCTGTGCGGCTTTCATATCGGGGCCGGGAACCGGCAGCCAGGTGATTTGCAGAGTTTTGATTTTGCCGGTGCCTTGCTCCAGCGCCGTTGAGGCATACAGCGTTTCGCTGATTTTGCTGGCGGCACGCGTCAGGTTGCTTTTATCACCGCGATTATCAATGGCGCGATATTCCTGCAGCAGTTCATTGGGATTGGCCGCGTTGTACTTCTCACGGAACTGAGCAACGGTCATATCGAAGGTCGGCGCACCCGCGAGCAGATAGGGCGCAGCAGGCAGATGATCGCTACGATCTAACGTGGGTGCATCCTCCGCCCAGACGGGAAATGTCAGTGCGAGGCCAAGCAGCAGCGCGACTGGCAGGTTGTTCATTGCTTCGGCCCTAAATCATTCACTTAGCCCACGATTAGAACGGTTTTTACCGGGCAAAGTCAAAACCCACACTGGGAAAAATCTCACATTCTTTGTGCCGCGCCGATTACCAGTAATGCTCGCTGGTCATGTGGCCGGGTTTGCGTTTGAAATGTTTGCGCATCTCTCGCGTATCTTTCAACAACTGCTGAGTATCACGCACCATCTGTGGATTGCCGCACAGCATTACATGGCTGGTTTCTGCCGTCAGTGGCAAGCCGACGGCTCGCTCCAGTTCTCCGCTTTCAATCAATTGCGGCACGCGACCGTGCAGCGAACCGGCAATCTCTTCGCGGCTGACTACCGTTTGAATGTGCAATTTTCCCTGATAGCGCTGCTGCAGCTCTTGCATCAAGGGCAGGAAGCTCAGGTCATCGGCAAAACGCGCGGCGTGCACCAGCACAATATTGTCGAAACGATCCAGATCTTCGCCCTGTTGCAGAATCGATAAATAGGGGCCGATCGCCGTGCCGGTCGCCAGCATCCACAGCGTTTGGCAGTCTGGAATTTCGTCGAGCACAAAGAAACCGGCCGCCTCTTTGGTGATCATCACCTGCACGCCGGGCTGCAGCGCCTGCAAACGCGGACTCAGTTTACCTTCCGGCACCGTGACCAGATAAAACTCCAGCAGCGAATCCTGCGGCGCGTTGACGTATGAATAGGCGCGCTGCACGCGCTCACCGTCAATTTCCAGTGCCAGCTTGGCAAACTGTCCCGCCGTAAAGGTATCAATCGGTGCTTCGACGCGCAGGCTGAACAGTGCATCGGTCCAGTTTTTTACTTCTTTAACTTCAGCATTGATCCACTCTGCCATGTTGGCTCCTTATTAATGATTATTCAGGCTCGTTACTATCATCGCCATCGGCCTGATGGATTTCCAGTCGGTACAGCGTCAAAGGGCTCTCAGCGACAAACGCAGCGCACAGATCAGCAACTGTAGCGGGCGGTTTACAATCTGGACTACCAACTTGACGGCTTAAGACATACAGCTTTGCCCGCGCCTCTCGATTTGTCACTGAATCCTGATATTTTTGCCGCCATAAATCCGAGGCGGCCTGTTTTGTGCTGCTTATTCTTTGTTTCTCAGGCAGACATTTTGTTCCATGTTGATAAGTAAAACGCAAAATCGCTTTCTGTTATTTATGCTGATCGTGCTGGTGGCGGTTGGGCAGATGGCGCAAACCATCTATGTGCCAGCGATGGCCAACATGGCCGAAACGCTCAATGTGCGCAGCGGCGCAATCCAGCAGGTGATGGCCGCCTATCTGATGACCTATGGCGGATCGCAATTGATCTACGGTCCGCTCTCGGACAGTTTTGGCCGTCGTCCGGTGATCCTGATTGGCATGACGATCTTTGCCGTCGGGGCGTTGATCGCCATGTTCGCGCCCTCGCTCGATATTCTGGTGCTCGGCAGTGCGGTGCAAGGTTTAGGTACCGGCGTCGCAGGCGTGATGGCGCGTACCATGCCGCGCGATCTCTATTCCGGCATCGCCCTGCGTCAGGCGAACAGCCTGCTGAATATGGGCATTCTGGTGAGTCCGCTGCTGGCGCCGGTGATTGGTGCGCTGCTGACGCATCTGTTTGGCTGGCACGCCTGTTTCGCCTTCCTGCTGCTGCTGTGCGTCGGCGTCACCGCGTCGATGGCGCGCTGGCTGCCGGAAACGCGTCCTGTTGATACGCCCGCCACGCCGTTCCTGCGCCGTTATGCCACTTTGCTGAGCGACGGTAACTTCGTGCGTTATCTGCTGCTGCTGATTGGCGCGCTGGCCGGTATCGCGGTGTTTGAGGCCAGCTGCGGCGTGCTGATGGGTGGCGTTTTGGGGCTGGATGGATTAACCGTCAGCATCCTGTTTATCCTGCCAATCCCGGCGGCGTTCTTTGGCGCCTGGTTTGCCGGACGTGAGCAGAAATCCTGGCACACGCTGATGTGGTACGGCGTGAACAGCTGCCTGTTGGCTGGATTATTGATGTGGGTTCCCGCCTGGTTTGGCATGATGAACATCTGGACGCTGCTGGTGCCGGCTGCGCTGTTCTTCTTCGGCGCGGGCATGCTGTTTCCGCTGGCAACCTCGGGTGCGATGGAGCCGTATGCGTGGCTGGCGGGCAGCGCAGGTGCGTTAATCGGTGGTTTGCAGAACCTCGGTTCCGGCGTGGTGGCGTGGCTTTCTGCGCTGTTACCGCAGCACGATCAATCCAGCCTTGGCATGCTGATGTTCGTGACGTCGCTGGTGATGCTGCTGTGCTGGTGGCCGCTCTCACGTCATCCGGAGAGCGGCAAGCAGGCGATTACAGGATAAATTGATGCAGCGCCGCGTCTTTGCGATCCAGATAGTGGATTGACTGGATGCGGCGAATGGTGCGCGATTTGCCGCGCACCAACAGCGTTTCGCTGGTGGCGATGTTGCCGTTACGCGTGATGCCTTTCAGCAAATCGCCGGTGGTGATGCCGGTGGCAGCGAAGATAACATTATCGTTGCGCGCCATTTGGTCCAGCTTCAGTACCTGACCCGCTTCAATGCCCATCTCGGCGCAGCGTTGCAGTTCATTCTCGCCAAGCCGACGATTCTCTTCGCTATCGCCTTTCACTTCGTGACGCGCTAATAAACGCGCCTGCATGTCGCCATCCATCGCGCGAATTACTGCCGCCGACACCACACCTTCCGGTGCGCCACCGATGCCGTACATCACATCCACTTCGCTATCCGGCATACAGGTCAGGATCGAGGCTGCGACATCGCCGTCCGGGAAGGAGAACACGCGCACGCCGAGCTGCTGTAGCTGGGCAATCACCGCATCGTGTCGTGGCTTGGCCAGAATCGATACCGTTAACTGGCTGAACGGTTTGCCCAATGCCAGCGCGATATTCTTCAGGTTGATATCAAGCGGCAGATTGAGGTCGATGGCGCCACGTGCGCCCGGTCCAACAATCAGCTTTTCCATGTACATATCAGGTGCGTGCAGGAAGCTGCCTTTGTCTCCCACCGCCAGCACCGCCAGCGCATTGGCCTGGCCCATCGCAGTCATGCGCGTGCCTTCGATCGGATCGACCGCAATATCCACGGCATCGCCACGGCCGGTACCGACTTTCTCACCGATATACAGCATCGGCGCTTCGTCGATTTCGCCTTCGCCAATCACAATCTGGCCGTCGATATCGATGGTGTTGAGCATAATGCGCATGGCGTGAACGGCTGCGCCGTCGGCCGCATTTTTATCGCCGCGTCCTAACCAGTGATAGCCCGCCAGAGCGGCGGCTTCGGTCACGCGGGAAAATTCAATCGCGAGTTCTCGTTTCATGGTGGCACCTGATAAAAAACAGGCAGGCAGTTTAACACAGCGGGGAAACGTGGCAGGGGAAAAACCCGCGGCAGGGCGCCGCGGGTTAGCAGGATTTTACTCTTCGTCTTCCCACGCTTTGGCGCGAGCGACCGCTTTCTTCCAGCCGGCGTAACGGACGTTACGTTCGGTGGTTTCGATGCTTGGGCGGAACTCACGCTCAATCACCGCTTTAGCGCGAACTTCTTCCAGATCGTTCCAGAAACCGACCGCTAAGCCCGCCAGATACGCTGCACCCAGCGCCGTCACTTCACGCACTTCCGGACGCTCAACGCGCGTGCCGAGAATGTCAGACTGGAACTGCATCAGGAAGTTGTTGGCAACCGCACCACCATCCACGCGCAGTGATTGCAGGCGGGTGCCCGCATCGTTCTGCATCGCTTCCAGTACGTCGCGCGTCTGGTAAGCAATCGACTCCAGCGTGGCACGGATGATGTGGTTCGCGTTAGCACCGCGCGTCAGACCGAAAATCGCGCCGCGTGCATACGGATCCCAATATGGCGCACCCAAACCAGTGAAAGCGGGCACCATATACACGCCGTTGGTGTCTTTCACTTTTAACGCGAAGTATTCAGAGTCGGTTGAATCGCTGATCAGCTTCATCTCATCACGCAGCCACTGAATCGACGCACCACCGATAAACACCGCACCTTCCAGCGCATAGTTCACTTCGCCGCGTGGGCCGCACGCGATGGTGGTCAAGAGGCCATGCGTTGAAGTCACAGCTTCTGTGCCGGTGTTCATCAGCATGAAGCAGCCGGTACCGTAAGTGTTTTTCGCCATACCCGGTTGTACACATAGCTGGCCATACAGCGCCGCTTGCTGATCACCCGCGATACCGGCGATTGGAATACGCGTACCGCCTTTACCACCAATGTTGGTCTGGCCGTATACTTCAGAAGAACCTTTCACTTCAGGCAGCATTTCACGCGGGATATCGAGGATCTCCAGCATGCGATCATCCCACTCCAGCTTGTGGATGTTGTACATCATGGTACGTGAGGCGTTGGTGTGATCGGTGACGTGCACACGTCCCTGCGTCATTTTCCAAATCAGCCAGGTATCAACGGTACCGAACAGCAGTTCGCCACGTTTGGCACGATCACGCGCGCCTTCCACGTTATCCAGAATCCACTTCACCTTGGTGCCTGAGAAGTACGGGTTAATCACCAAACCGGTGGTGTGCTGGATATACTCTTCCAGACCCTCTTTCTTCAGCTTGTTACAGTAATCTGCGGTGCGTGGATCCTGCCAGACGATGGCGTTGTAAACCGGTTTGCCGGTCTCTTTATCCCACACGATGGCGGTTTCACGCTGGTTGGTGATACCAATCGCCGCGATTTGATCGGAGTTAATGTCGGCGTGTGCCAGCACTTCAACCAGCGTTGAGCTTTGTGACGCCCAGATATCCATTGGGTCATGTTCAACCCAACCCGCTTTCGGGTAGATCTGGGTAAATTCGCGCTGAGAAACCGCGACGATGTTGGCATCATGATCAAGCACCACGGCGCGTGAGCTGGTTGTGCCCTGATCGAGTGCAACTATATATTTTTTATCAGTAGTCATTGTGCTTTCCTGATGTGGTATCGATGAAACTTACGCTTTACGCTGCTGAGCGCGCGCAACCGGTTTTTCTGCTGTGCTGGCTTCCGCGCCGTTAACTGGCAGATGGCGGCCAATCAGCGAACGGTAACCAAAGGCTCCGAGGCAAGCACCGACCAGCGGGCCAAAAATCGGAACCAGGAAGTAAGGAATATCTTTGCCACCGGTGAAGGCTACGTTGCCCCAGCCAGCGAAGAAGGCGAACAGTTTTGGACCGAAGTCACGCGCCGGGTTGAGTGCGAAGCCGGTCAGTGGACCCATTGAGCCACCGATTACCGCGACCAGCAAACCAATCAACAGCGGAGCCAGCGGACCACGCGGTACACCGTTGCCGTCATCGGTCAGCGCCATGATCACCGCCATTAATACCGCTGTAATCACCATCTCAACCAGGAACGCCTGAGCGACGCTGATGTGCGGGTTCGGGTAGGTAGAGAAGATACCGGCAAGATCGAGGCTTTCAACGCTGCCGCGCACCATTTGATGGCTCGCTTCATAATCAAAGAACAGATTGTAGTAGAGACCGTAAACCAACGCGGCAGCGCAGAACGCGCCGGCAACCTGCGCCAGAATATAAGGAACAACTTTACGACCTTCGAAATTAGCGAACAGGCACAGCGCGACGGTAACGGCTGGGTTAAGATGCGCACCAGAAACGCCTGCGCTTAGATAGACTGCCATGGAGACGGCTAAACCCCAGATAATACAAATTTCCCACTGACCGAATGATGCACCGGCCAGTTTCAGTGCAGCAACACAGCCTGCACCAAAGAAGATAATCAAACCTGTGCCGAGAAATTCAGCGATGCACTGACCTTTTAGTGTGTTAGTTGTCTGACTCATAATGGCATTCCTGAAGCGAGGTTAAATTTTATCAGTTTTTGTTCTCATCCATGAGTCGCCCAGCTATCAATGTAGGGTTGATGTGAATTTATCGTTAACGAGCATAAACGAGAAATAGCGAAATTGAAAACTGTGTACTCCATCATAAAAATGCGCGTTTTCGCGTCTTTTGCGTTGCTTTAAGACCCATTTTTCCCGCTTTGCTGGTCGATGCTGATGTGATCGCGCACACAGATGCGCGAAGATGCGCATTTTTTTTAGGCATAGACTGAAAAGTGTTACAGACTGCCCTCGCAAGCCTTGTGCCACTGGACTTGCTGGGTTCGGCTACATACAATCGAGTCATCGTGGCTGAGCGCACCATAATAAGGCATGCACTAGCCCCATCAACGCCTTGCAAGATTTAGGAGAGGTCAGAAAGATGTCATTTGAAGTGTTCGAGAAACTGGAAGCGAAAGTACAGCAGGCGATTGATACCATCACTCTGCTGCAGATGGAAATTGAAGAGCTGAAAGAGCAAAACAATACGCTGAAAAACGAAGTCAGCCAGGCTTCAGGCAACCAGGATGCGCTGGTGCGTGAAAATCAGCATCTGAAAGAAGAGCAGCATGTCTGGCAGGATCGTCTGCGGGCACTGCTGGGAAAAATGGAAGAAGTTTAAGCGTCGATGCTTAAACCAACGGGTGCCGCGGCACCCGTTTTTGTTGCGGCTTACTCGATGTCGAGTGCGTCTTCAGACAGGATGATGCCGGTATTGTCGGCATACAGATGGTCGCCAGAGAAGAAGGTCACGCCGCCAAAGTTAACGCGCACGTCACTTTCGCCAATGCCCTCACCCGCTGCGCCCACCGGAATCGCCGCAATCGCCTGAATGCCGATTTCCAGCTCTTCAAGGTCGTCTACCTGACGTACCGAGCCGTAAACCACAATGCCTTCCCACTCATTTTGCGCCGCCAGACTCGCCAGCTGAGCATCGACCAGTGCGCGACGGACCGAACCGCCGCCATCCACCAGCAATACGCGACCCCGACCGTTCTCTTCCAGCAAATCGTAGAGTAAGCCGTTATCTTCGAAACATTTCACTGTGGTGATTTGACCACCGAATGAGCTGCGCCCACCAAAGTTCGAAAAAAGCGGTTCAACAACATTCACAGCTTCGTGGTAGATGTCACAGAGTTCAGATGTATCGTATTTCATGAGGGTTTTCGTCTGTTTGCCACAGGAGCGCTAAGTATATCGCTATCTGGCGATTGTTGGCAAAATCATCAACCGCCAAAAAAAGCGCTGCATCAATATCCTGCGTAAAAAAAAGCCCGGCACAGTGGCCGGGCAGCGATTTCGCGGGTGAAGCTTACAGAATGAAGCGGCTGAGATCTTCGTCGGCCACCAGCTCATCCAGATGCTTACCAACGTACTCGGCATCGATAGTGATCGATTCACCGTTACGATCGCTGGCGTCATAGGAGATATCTTCCATCAGACGCTCCAGCACGGTATGCAGACGACGCGCACCGATGTTCTCGGTGGTTTCGTTCACCTGCCATGCGGCTTCGGCGATACGACGCACGGCGTCATCGGTGAAGTCGATATTGACCCCTTCGGTGCCCATCAATGCTTTGTACTGCACGGTAACCGAGGCGTTTGGCTCGGTCAGGATGCGCTCGAAGTCATTGACGGTCAGCGCCTGCAGTTCAACGCGAATCGGCAGACGGCCTTGCAGTTCTGGGATCAGATCTGACGGGCTAGCGACCTGGAACGCGCCGGAAGCGATAAACAGAATGTGGTCGGTTTTCACCATGCCGTGCTTGGTGGAAACGGTGCAGCCTTCAACCAGCGGCAGCAGGTCACGCTGTACGCCTTCGCGTGACACGTCTGGACCGCCTGCATTCTGGCCGCCGCGCTTACAGATTTTGTCGATTTCATCGATGAACACGATACCGTGCTGCTCAACCGCATCGATAGCATCCTGCTTCAGCTCTTCCGGATTCACCAGCTTGGCCGCTTCTTCTTCAATCAGCAGCTTCATGGCTTCTTTGATTTTCAGCTTACGCGGTTTCTGCTTCTGGCCACCGAGGTTCTGGAACATCGATTGCAGCTGGCTGGTCATCTCTTCCATGCCCGGAGGCGCCATGATCTCAACGCCAGCCGATGAAGCAGCCAGATCGATCTCAATCTCTTTGTCATCCAGCTGGCCTTCGCGCAGTTTCTTGCGGAAAGACTGACGCGCTGTTGATGGCTCAGCCGCTTGTTCAGCCTGGCCCCAGTTGTTTTTCGCGGGTGGGATCAGCACATCAAGGATGCGCTCTTCCGCCATCTCTTCCGCGCGGTATTTGTTCTTCTCGATCGCCTGGCTGCGCACCATCTTGATGGCAGAATCGGTCAGATCGCGAATGATAGAATCCACCTCTTTACCGACATAACCCACTTCGGTGAATTTGGTGGCTTCCACTTTGATGAACGGTGCGTTAGCCAGTTTGGCTAAGCGACGGGCAATTTCGGTTTTACCGACGCCGGTTGGACCAATCATCAGAATATTTTTCGGTGTCACTTCGTGGCGCAGCTCTTCGTCGAGCTGCATGCGGCGCCAGCGGTTACGCAGGGCGATCGCGACCGCCTTCTTTGCGCCGTCCTGGCCGATAATAAAGCGGTTAAGCTCGCTGACAATCTCGCGTGGAGTCATCTCAGACATGATGTTTAGTCCTTAGCCTTAGACGGTAATGCTTCGAAGTTAATATTGTGGTTGGTGTAGATACAGATATCGCCAGCAATGTTCAGCGCTTTCTCCACGATATCGTGCGCACCAATGTCGGTGTTTTCCAGCAACGCGCGTGCCGCTGCCTGGGCGTAAGGCCCACCAGAACCAATTGCAATCAGGTCATTTTCCGGCTGGATAACGTCGCCGTTGCCGCTGATGATTAATGAGGAGTTTTCGTCGGCCACCGCCAGCAGCGCTTCGAGGCGGCGCAGCATGCGATCGGTACGCCAATCTTTAGCCAGTTCGACCGCCGCTTTCACCAGATGGCCCTGGTGCATTTCCAGCTTGCGCTCAAACAGTTCAAACAGGGTGAAGGCATCTGCGGTACCGCCAGCAAAACCGGCGATCACTTTATCGTTGTAAAGACGACGGACTTTTTTAACGTTGCCTTTCATTACGGTATTGCCGAGCGTAGCCTGGCCATCACCGCCAATCACTACCTGGCCGTTGCGTCGTACACTTACTATTGTTGTCACGGGCAGACCCCTTGTTGCAGTAGAAAAGGAACTCCGCGCACTCGGCGCGGAGTATCATGCAACCAGATATGGGGTAGGAAAAAGGGGTTTCAACCCCCAGCAGCGAGGGGAATACAACTTCCGTGGCCGGAACTGTGTAAGCGTTTGACTGTGTTGTCGGCGCTGCTGCGATCTTTGAACGGCCCGATCACCACGCGATTCCAGCCACCGCCGGTAGTAATGCGGCTCTCGAATCCTTCAAATGCCAGACCGGCGCGTACTGATTCCGCCTGATCGGTACCTTTGAACGATCCACACTGCACCATCCAGCGCTGTGAAGAGGCTTTCTCTTCGGTTTTCGCCTTGGCTGTTTCCTGCGGTTTGGTTTGCTGCGTTGGCCCACGCGTGATAGGCGCAGCTTGCTGTTGCTGCTGACGCGCGGCCTGTTGTTGCTGCAACTGTTGCTGGCGCTGCTGCTGTTGTAACTGTTGCTGTTGACGTTGCAACTGCTGCTGTTGTTGCTGCTGCTGAACCTGCTGCTGTTGTTGCACCTGCTGACGCTGCAGCGTTTGCTGGCGCTGCGCCGGGGTTTGTTCGTTCCACGGCACTTCGTTCAACTGCGTCGGCTGCTGGCGCATATCGGCCTGCATCTGCTCCAGCAACTGGCGCTGTTCATCGGTCAGCTGAGTTTGTGATTGCACGCCACCGGCTGAAGGCTCAGTCGGCGACGGAACGGTAATTTGGCGATTTTCCAGCTCTTTGATGTACTTCCAGCGCTCTTCCGGCTTCGGCGGCAGGCCGTTACCGTTGGCTTTGTGGTTTGGAATGACCTCAATCTCTTCTTTCTTATGATGCGAGATGAACCATAAACCACCGGCAAAGGTGACCAGCACGGCCACGGCCAGTACCATCATGAGCTTTGAAGTGCCTGATCCGCCTTTGCTTTTCTTGCTGCGGCTGGCGGGTTTTTTGCGACGCGTCCCTGTTGAACGCCCGCGGCCTACATAATCTTTCTGTGCCACTTTCGTTCTGCTACCCTTCAAAAAAATGCCAATGGGCATGTAAATGTGCTGTTAATTGCCCGGCAATGAATGCGCCATGTTACGCAAGGGCTGGAACTTTGACCAGCACAGTCTGCCTTCAGAATCCGCTGAAAATGCAGGCTTCTACGCGCTATTTTTCCCGTTTTGCTGCCGGTGCCGTACTGCCGCGCACGCGCAGCTCTGCATCCAGCAGGCGTGAACCGTTATTCACGCGTTTACCCTGCAGCTCATCAAGTAATAGCAGCATGGCTTCACGACCGATGGAAAAGCGCGGCTGTGCCACGGTGGTCAGCGGTGGATCGTAGTATTGCGCCAGTTCGATATCATCAAAGCCCACTACCGACAAATCCTGTGGAATGCGCATGCCGAGTTTGCGTGCCTGATTCATCGCGCCCAGCGCCATTAAATCGCTATGGCAGAAGATCGCTTTCGGCGGCTGCGGCAAACTCATCAACTGCTTAAGCGCATTTGCACCGGCTTCAAAGGTGAAGTCGCCGTGCACAATCATCGTCGGATCGATGGCGATGTTGCTGCGACGCAGCGCCTGAATGTAGCCCTGCAAACGATATTGGCTCAGCGGAATATGTTCTGGCCCGGTGATACAGGCGATTTGGCGATGACCGAGCTGCAACAGGTGATTTACTGCTTCAAAAGCGGCGGTCAGGTTATCGATATGCACCGTTGGCAACGCCATTTCCGGCGCAAATTCGTTGCCCATCACCATTGGCGGCAGGTTACGCTGATCTTCAATGCCCGCCTCAAATGGCAGCTGAGAACCCAACAGCACCATGCCGTCGATCTGTCGCGTCAGCATTAAATTCAGGAAGGTTTTTTCCTGTTTGTTCTGATGCGCGCAATCGCCAATCAGTACCAGATAACCTTCATGCGCAGCGGTGACTTCCACGCCGCGAATGATCTCACTGAAGAAGGGATCGCAGATGTCCGGCACAATCACCAAAATGGTTTGCGTTTCACCGCGTTTGGCATTGCGCGCCAAACCGTGCGGCGCATAACCCACGGCAATCACGGCTTTTTCGACCTTGAGCCGGGTCGCAGCAGAGACTTTTTCTGGATTCATCAACGCACGTGAAACCGTGGCGGTTGAAACGCCTGCTTTCTCGGCCACATCTTTCATGGTGGCGGCGGTGGAGGGTTGCTTCTGGTCCAACGTATAACTCCTGACGCGGTACAGCGCATTGATTTTCTGACATTACCGGGCTTCAACCGGGTCGGCACTATTGTTAACCCAAGGTCGCGCCGGGTTGTTACTTAATTTGCATAAAAATTGTGACTTGTGCGACTTTTTTCGATCTGGCTCGCAGATGTGGTGCGGCCTAGCTCTCGGTGGGATCGATATCCAGCGTCCATTTCACTTTGCGCGACGCAGGCAAGGTGGCGATCAGCGGCAGCGATCCGCTCAGCAGCTGTTGCAGACGTTTGCGTGACGGATGCTGCAACAGCAGCTGCCAGCGCCAGCGTCCGCTGCGCTTCGGTGCCAACGCCGGAACCGGCCCCATCAGCCACATCGCCTCATCTTTTAGCGGGCTGGCTTCCAGCAAATTGCGCAGCTGAGTAAGGAATTCCGCCGCCTGCTGGTTATCCATATCTTCAGCGCGGAACAGCGCATGGCTGGTCCACGGCGGCAGCTGCACCGACTGACGCTCCAGCAAGGTTTGATCGGCAAAAGCGAAATAGCCGCGATGCAGCAACGTTTGCAGCAGCGGATGTTCCGGATGATGGGTTTGCAGCAACACTTCGCCCTGTTTACCGGCTCGACCAGCGCGGCCCGCGACCTGCGTATAAAGCTGAGCGAAGCGCTCGGCGGCACGGAAATCGGCGGAGAACAGCGCGCCATCGACATCGAGCAGCGACACCAGCGTGACATCCGGGAAGTGATGGCCTTTCGCCAGCATTTGCGTGCCCACCAGAATGCGCGCGCCGCCGCGATGCACATCGGCCAGATGCTGCTCCAGCGCACCTTTGCGGCTGGTGGTGTCGCGATCGATGCGCGATACCGGCACGCCGGGGAACAGCGTGCCCAACTGCTGTTCCAGCTGTTCGGTGCCGACGCCAACCGGCATCAAATGCGTTGAACCACAACTTGGGCACTGATTCGGCAGCGGGCGCTGGCTATCACAATGGTGGCAGCGCAGCTGACGATGATTCTGGTGCAGCGTGTAGTAGCTATCGCAGCGCTGGCACTCCGCCAGCCAACCGCAATCGTGGCACATCAGCGCCGGAGAGAAGCCACGGCGATTGAGGAATAGCAGAACCTGATTGTCGGCCTGCAAATGTTGGCGCATTTTGCCGAGCAGCGCCGGTGCCAGCCCGCCTTTAGCTGCTGGCCTTTAAGATCGATCAGCTGCTGCAACGCCGGTTTAGCATTGCCCGCGCGTTTGGTGAGATTAAGCTGGCGATATTTGCCGACGCGCACGTTGTGCAGCGTTTCCAGCGCCGGCGTGGCCGAACCCATCACAATCGGAATGTCTTCTTCATGGGCGCGGAACACCGCCAGATCGCGTGCCTGATAGCGCCAGCCTTCCTGCTGTTTGTACGAGCTGTCGTGCTCTTCATCAATAATGATGACGCCGGGACGGGCCAGCGGCGTGAACAGCGCCGAGCGTGTGCCGATAACAATCGCCGTTTCGCCGCTGCGCGCGCGCAGCCATACGGCCAGGCGTTCGCTGTCATTCAGTGCCGAGTGCAGCACATCAATCGGCGCGTCGAAACGTTCGCGGAAGCGGGCGATGGTTTGCGGCGTCAGGCCGATTTCCGGCACCAGCACCAAAGCCTGTTTGCCGCGTGCCAGCACGTTTTCCAGCACGCTAAGATACACCTCGGTTTTGCCCGAACCGGTAATGCCGGCCAGCAGCCACGGCGCATAGTGATCGTCTTCACTGCGCATCGCGCCCACCGCCATCGCCTGATCGGTATTCAGGCGCAGGCGATCACCTTTGACGGCAAAGCTGGTGCGCCAGTCGTGCATCTGCGGCGTATGTTCACGCAAATCGCACAAGCCTTTAGCGCGCAACGCTTGCAGCACGGCATCGGTAAAATCGTGTTCGCTGACCTGATGACGATAGAGCGGTCGCTGACGCAGCATCGCCAGCGCTTGCTGCTGTTTCGGCGCGCGCTTCAGACTTTCCATCGCCACTTCACGGCCAGCATCATTAATCACCCATTGCCACAGCGGCGCTTCCTGCGCCGGTTTGCCCTGACGCAGCAGCACCGGCAGCGCATGGCTCAGCACTTCGCCGAGCGGTGAGTGATAATAGTTGGCGGCCCAATGCAAAATGCGCCACAGGGCGGGCGAGAACAGACTTTGATCGTCGAGCACGCTTTCTATTTGCTTGAGCTGCGTCAGTGGCAGATCGCTGGTCTCGCGCGTGCCGACTACAATGCCGATCATTTTGCGATTGCCGAACGGCACATTCACGCGTGCGCCCGCCACCGGCTGCGGCGCATCGGCAGGCAGCAAGTAGTCAAACAGGCGAGGTAGCGGAACGGGCAGGGCAACCTGAACAACGGGCATCTGAATCTCTATCCAGTTCTGAATTAAGGAGAAGTAGTGTACACGCCTAATTAGGAAGCGGCTATTTGCTAAAACCGGTTAATTTCTGTATACTATGCCGCCTTCGATGAGATCGTTTGTCGGAGCATACACTTAATGTTCAACCGCGTGTGGTGCTGTGCAGGCTGAGCCTGGCACGGAGAGCGACACGGCCTTTTATGAGGTTCTCCCATGAAACAAGGTATTCACCCTAAGTACGAAGCAGTAACCATGACTTGCTCTTGCGGTAACGTGATCAACACCCGTTCAACCATGGCTTCTGGTCTGAACCTGGACGTGTGCGGCAAATGCCACCCGTTCTACACTGGTAAGCAGCGTATTGCTGACACCGGTGGCCGTGTAGATCGCTTCAACAAGCGTTTCAGCGTGCCAGCAAGCAAGAAATAAGATTTTTGGCCGTCGAATCTTCGCGATTCGGCAGCAAGAAAAAACCCAGCCTTGGCTGGGTTTTTTTATTTCTGGCTTCAGTATTCCCAGCTATCGGGATCGATGCCCATTTCACGCATAATCTGTTTCGCTTCTTCCGGAATCTCATCGCTGCGTTCTTTACGCAAATCGACATCGTTCGGCAGAGGCTGCCCGGTGAAAGCATGCAAAAAGGCTTCACACAGCAGTTCGCTGTTGGTGGCGTGACGCAGGTTATTCACCTGACGGCGGGTGCGCTCATCCGTTAAAATCTTCAGCACTTTCAGCGGGATAGAAACTGTGATTTTCTTAACCTGCTCGCTCTTCTTGCCATGTTCAGCGTAAGGGCTGATATATTCGCCGTTCCATTCAGCCATGGGTTACCTTAATCAATAAAAGTTGAATATGGGGAAATCCGTTGATTATGCCCGATTTTTCGATGCCTGACCCCTTAAACCGCAGGTTTTATGCTTGAGCACCGCTTCTGCAAAGGAAAGCGCGCTGAACACCAGGCGATGACGGACAATTTTAGCGGTTATTGATGATTTGCTCAATCTATACGCAAAGACATTTAGATGTCCAGATGTATTGACGTCTATGTGCGGAATGTTATTCTGTTGCTCTTCTTTTTCTTCAGGAACAGTAAGCACCATGACGCGTAAACAGGCAACCATCGCAGTACGTAGCGGTTTGAATGATGACGAGCAATATGGCTGCGTTGTCCCACCAATTCATCTCTCCAGCACCTATAACTTCCTCGACTTCAATGAGCCGCGTGCGCATGACTATTCACGTCGTGGTAACCCAACGCGCGATGTGGTTCAGCGCGCGCTGGCAGAGCTGGAAGGTGGCGCAGGCGCGGTATTAACCAATACCGGCATGTCGGCGATTCATCTGGTGACAACCGTGTTCCTGAAGCCGGGCGATCTGCTGGTGGCGCCGCATGACTGTTACGGAGGTAGCTATCGTCTGTTCGATAGCCTGAGCAAGCGCGGCGCGTATCGCGTGAAATTTGTCGATCAGGGCGATAAAGCGGCGCTGGCCGCTGCTCTGGCCGAGAAGCCAAAACTGGTGCTGGTCGAAAGCCCAAGTAATCCACTGCTGCGTGTGGTCGACATCGCCAGCATCTGCGCCGCCGCGCGTGAAGCGGGCGCCATTAGCGTGGTAGACAACACCTTCCTCAGCCCGGCGTTGCAAAACCCGCTGGCGCTGGGCGCCGATCTGGTTGTTCACTCCTGCACCAAATACCTGAATGGTCACTCTGATGTGGTGGCGGGCGCGGTGATTTCGAAAGATCCGGCGATGGCCACCGATCTGGCGTGGTGGGCGAATAATATTGGTGTAACCGGCGCAGCGTTTGATAGCTACCTGCTGCTGCGCGGTCTGCGCACGCTGTCACCGCGTATCGCCGCAGCACAACGCAATGCATTGGCGATTGTTGATTACCTGAAGCAACAACCGCTGGTGAAAAAACTGTATCATCCGTCTCTGCCGGAAAATGCCGGTCATGAGTTTGCGGTACGTCAGCAGCGTGGCTTTGGTGCCATGTTGAGTTTCGAAATCGATGCCGATGAGGCTCGCCTGCGCCGCTTCCTGAAAGCGCTGCAGCTGTTCACGCTGGCCGAATCGCTCGGTGGCGTAGAGAGTTTGATTTCGCATACCGCAACCATGACGCATGCCGGCATGTCTGCAGAAGCGCGCGCGGCAGCGGGAATTTCGGAAACACTGCTGCGTATTTCTGTTGGGATTGAAGATCACGAAGATTTAATCGCCGATCTGGATAATGCATTCCGGATCGCAGCCGAGGAGTAATCATGACGAGTTCAGTGGGCGCGGGAACGCCGATCAAGCAGTTGCATAAATTTGGTGGCAGTAGCCTGGCCGACGCACGTTGCTATCAGCGCGTGGCCAGCATCATGGCGGATTACAGCCAGCCAGGCGACTTAATGGTGGTCTCTGCCGCAGGCAGCACCACTAACCAGTTGATCAGCTGGCTGAAATTGAGCCAGAGCGATCGCTTATCTGCCCATCAGGTGCAACAGGCTTTACGGCGTTTTCACAGCGAGTTAATTGCTGCGCTGCTGCCTGCTGAATATGCCGAAACCCTGACGTCTTCCTTTATACGCGATCTGGAAAGACTGGCGGCGCTGCTCGATGGCACCATCACCGATGCGGTGTATGCCGAAGTGGTGGGGCACGGTGAAATCTGGTCGGCGCGCTTGATGGCCGCAGTGCTGAGCCAGCGTGAGATCGAAGCCGCCTGGCTGGATGCGCGTGACTTCCTGCGTGCTGAACGTGCCGCGCAGCCGCAGGTTGATGAAGGTAAATCCTGGCCGCTGTTGCAGGAGTTGTTAACACAGCATCCGCATAAGCGTCTGGTAGTGACCGGATTTATCAGCCGCAGCGAAGCGGGTGAAACCGTACTGCTCGGTCGTAACGGCTCGGATTACTCGGCTACGCAAATTGGTGCGCTGGCGGGCGTCGGTCGCGTGACCATCTGGAGCGATGTGGCGGGCGTTTACAGCGCCGATCCGCGTAAAGTTTCTGATGCGTGTTTGCTGCCGCTGCTGCGACTCGATGAAGCCAGCGAACTGGCGCGTCTGGCTGCGCCGGTGTTGCACACCCGCACCTTGCAGCCGGTTTCCAATAGCGACATCGATTTGCAGCTGCGTTGCAGCTATCAACCGGAGCAAGGCTCGACGCGCATTGAACGCGTGCTGGCCTCCGGCACCGGCGCGCGTATCGTCACCAGCCACGATGATGTGTGTCTGGTGGAGATTCAAATCCCCGACAATCACGATTTCAAAACGCAGCAAAAAGAGATCGATCTGCTGCTGAAGCGCGCGCAGCTGCGTCCGCTGGCGATCGGCGTGCATCCCGATCGTCGCCTGCTGCAGCTGTGTTACACCTCGGAAGTAGTGAATAGCGCCTTCAACTTGTTACAGGATGCCGCACTGCCGGGCCATCTGCAGCTGCGCGACGGCTTAGCGCTGGTGGCGCTGGTGGGCGCGGGCGTGACGCGTAATCCGCTGCACAGCCATCGCTTCTGGCAGCAAATCAAAGATCAGCCGGTGGAATTTGTCTGGCAATCGGAAGATCACATCAGCATCGTGGCGGTACTGCGCGTCGGCCCGACGCAGCACCTGATTCAGGGACTGCATCAGTCGCTGTTCCGCGCAGAAAAACGCATCGGTTTGATGCTGTTCGGCAAAGGCAACATCGGTTCACGCTGGCTGGAGCTGTTTGCCCGCGAGCAGGAAACATTGTCGGCGCGTACGGGATTTGAGTTTGTGCTGGCGGGCGTCGCAGACAGCAGCCGCAGCTTGCTGAGCTACGACGGTCTGGAAGCCAGCCGCGCATTGGCGTTTTTTGATGATGAAGCGGTCGAGCGTGATGAAGAGTCGCTGTTCCTGTGGATGCGTGCGCACCCGTTCGATGATTTAGTGGTGCTGGACGTCACCGCCAGCGAGCAGCTGGCGCAGCAGTATCACGATTTCGCCAGCCACGGCTTCCACGTCATCAGCGCCAACAAGGTTGCCGGTGCGTCGAGCGGACAGAGCTGGCGTCAGGTGCGCGATGCTTTCGCCAAAACCGGTCGTCACTGGCTGTATAACGCCACCGTCGGTGCCGGTTTGCCGGTCAATCACACGGTGCGCGATCTGCGCGAAAGCGGCGATAGCATTCTGGCGATCAGCGGCATTTTCTCCGGCACGCTCTCCTGGCTGTTCCTGCAATTTGACGGCACGGTGCCGTTTAGCGAGCTGGTCGATCAGGCGTGGCAGCAAGGCCTGACCGAACCGGACCCGCGCGTTGATTTATCCGGGCAGGATGTAATGCGCAAGCTGGTGATTCTGGCGCGTGAAGCGGGCTACGACATCGAGCCGGATCAGGTACGTGTCGAATCGCTGGTGCCGGCGATTTGCGACGGTGAGTCGATTGATCACTTCTTCGAAAACGCCGATGAGCTGAATGACCAGATGCTGCAGCGTCTGGAAGCGGCGCAGGAGATGGGCTTAGTGCTGCGTTACGTGGCGCGTTTCGATGCCAATGGCAAAGCGCGCGTCGGCGTGGAAGCGGTACGTCCCGAGCATCCGCTGGCCGCGTTGCTGCCGTGCGATAACGTGTTTGCCATCGAAAGCCGCTGGTATCGTGATAATCCGCTGGTGATTCGCGGACCGGGCGCAGGCCGCGATGTTACGGCCGGCGCGTTGCAATCGGATATCAACC
>NZ_DAMBSA010000001.1:0-40687 GCF_032054795.1 Pantoea sp. CTOTU49201 | reverse complement strand
TTGGCCTGCCAGAGAAGCTGGCGGGATTGCTGATGGGCACCGCCGCCGGGCTGGAAATTCCAATCATGCTATTGGCCGGGCATTACGCGCGTCGCACCGGCAAACGCAAACTGATGCTGCTGGCGCTGGTGGCGGCGATTGTCTTTTATCTCGGATTAGTGATGTTCCAGTCGCGCACTGCATTGATGGTGCTGCAGCTGTTTAACGCTGCCTTTATCGGCATCATCGCCGGAATTGGCATGTTGTGGTTCCAGGATTTAATGCCGGGGCGCGCGGGTGCGGCGACGACGCTGTTCACCACCTCGATTTCCACCGGCATGATTATCGCCGGCATCATTCAGGGCACCATGAGCGAGCGCTTTGGTCATGAGTCGGTTTACTGGCTGGCATTGGGGCTGGCGGTGCTGGCGTTGGGATTGGCGTCGCGCGTGCGGGATGTATAAGGAGAAGGGCGACATCACGTCGCCCTTTGTTGCCTTAGCGTAAGAACGCGGGCTGATTGGTTTCGTAGCTGGAAATTGACGCTTCGTGTTGCAGCGTCAGGCCAATGCTGTCGAGGCCGTTGATCATGCAGTGACGGCGGAAGCTGTCGATTTCAAAGCTATACGTTTTATCGCCTGCAGTGACAGTTTGCGCTTCCAGATCCACGGTGAAGCTAACGCCCGGCTGCGCGGCAACCAGTTTGAACATCTCATCCACTTCTTCATCGCTCAACTTCACTGGCAGCAGCTGGTTGTTGAAGCTGTTGCCATAGAAGATGTCGGCGAAGCTTGGCGCGATCACCACATGGAAACCGAAATCGGTCAGCGCCCACGGCGCGTGCTCACGCGATGAGCCGCAGCCAAAGTTCTCACGCGCCAGCAAAATGCTGGTGCCTTTGAACTCGGGTTTGTTCAGCACAAAGCTGGCAGTTGGCACGGTGCCCGCATCATCTTCAAAACGCCAGTCGTGGAACAGGTGCGCGCCAAAACCGGTGCGCGTCACTTTCTGCAGGAATTGCTTTGGAATGATGGCATCAGTATCGACGTTGGCCGCATCCAATGGCGCCACAATTCCGCTGTGTTGAGTAAATTTGTTCGCCATGGTTTACGCTCCCTGAGTCAATTCACGAATGTCGGCAAAACGACCGGTTACGGCAGCCGCAGCGGCCATCGCCGGGCTCACCAGATGCGTACGTCCACCGCGGCCCTGACGGCCTTCAAAGTTACGGTTGCTGGTTGATGCGCAACGTTCGCCCGGATTGAGGCGGTCATTGTTCATTGCCAGACACATCGAGCAACCCGGTAAGCGCCATTCAAACCCGGCTTCGAGGAAGATTTTGTCCAGACCTTCAGCTTCGGCTTGTGCTTTCACCGGACCGGAACCTGGTACCACCATCGCTACTACGCCCGGCGCTACTTTGCGACCTTTGGCAATTGCGGCAGCGGCACGCAGATCTTCAATACGTGAGTTGGTGCAGGAACCGATAAACACTTTATCGATCGCCACGTCAGTCAGTTTGATGCCTGGCTGCAGATCCATGTACGCCAGCGCTTTCTCTGCAGAAGCGCGCTCAACCGGATCGGCAAAGGATTGTGGATTCGGGATCGCTTGATCTACCGCCATTACCTGGCCTGGATTGGTGCCCCAGGTCACTTGCGGAGCGATATCTTCCGCGTGCAGCGTGACGATGCTGTCGAATTTGGCATCGCTGTCGGACTTCAGCGTGCGCCAGTAAGCGACCGCTTGTTCCCACTGCTCGCCCTTCGGCGCGAACTGCTTGTCTTTGAGGTAAGCGAAAGTGGTGTCATCCGGCGCAACCAACCCCGCTTTAGCACCCATTTCAATCGCCATGTTACACAGCGTCATGCGGCCTTCCATGCTCAGCGCTTCGATCGCTGGGCCACAGAATTCGACAACATGCCCGGTACCGCCAGCGCTGCCGGTTTTACCGATAATGGCCAACACGATGTCTTTGGCAGTGATGCCCGGCGCAGCTTCGCCCAGCACTTCAATCTTCATGGTTTTCGCGCGGCCCTGCTTAAGGGTTTGCGTGGCAAACACATGCTCAACTTCGGAAGTACCGATACCGAATGCCAGTGAACCGAACGCGCCGTGGGTGGCGGTGTGGGAATCGCCGCACACAATCGTCATGCCCGGCAACGTCATGCCTTGCTCTGGCCCAATCACGTGCACGATGCCCTGGAACGGGTGATTCAGGTCATACAGCTGAATGCCGAACTCAGCACAGTTCTTGATCAGCTCTTGCATCTGAATACGCGCCATCTCGCCAGACGCATTGATATCTTTGGTCTGCGTCGAAACGTTGTGATCCATGGTGGCGAAGGTTTTCGACGGCTGGCGCACTTTGCGGCCGTGGGCGCGCAGGCCATCAAAGGCCTGCGGTGACGTCACTTCATGGATCAGATGGCGATCAATATAGAGTAACGGGGTTTCGTTAGGCGTTTCGTGGACGACATGTGCATCAAATAACTTCTGGTATAAGCTTTTCATTTTATTATTTTTCCTCGGCGATGAAACCGGCAATGATGTTGCCCATCTCATCTGTGCTCACGGCCTTGCCGTCACCGGCCAAATCACGGGTACGATAACCCGCTTCCAACGCGCGGCTGACAGCGCGTTCAATGCTTGCGGCTGCTTCATCCGCATTCAGGCTGTAACGCAGCAGCAGTGACAGCGACAGAATCTGCGCAATCGGGTTGGCAATGTTCTGACCGGCGATATCCGGTGCGGAACCGCCCGCTGGCTCAAACAGGCCAAAACCTTCTTCGTTCAGGCTGGCAGATGGCAGCAAGCCCATCGAACCGGTAATCATCGCGCATTCGTCTGACAGGATGTCGCCAAACAGGTTAGAACACAGCAGCACGTCAAACTGTGATGGATCTTTAATCAGCTGCATGGTGGCGTTATCGATGTACATGTGGCTCAACTGCACATCCGGATAATCTTTTGCCACTTCGTTGACAATCTCGCGCCACATCACGGAAGTCTGCAACACGTTGGCTTTATCGATTGAGGTGACGATGTTGCGGCGCTTACGCGCTGATTCAAAGGCGATACGCGCGATGCGCTCGATTTCGAAACGGTGATAAACCTCAGTATCGAACGCGCGCTCATGTGGGCCGCTGCCTTCACGGCCTTTCGGCTGACCGAAGTAGATGCCGCCGGTCAGTTCACGCACGCACAGGATGTCGAAACCGCGCTCAGCGATATCGCTGCGCAGCGGGCAGAACGCTTCCAGACCTTTATACAGCGCAGCAGGGCGCAGATTGCTAAACAGCTTGAAATGCTTACGCAGCGGCAACAGCGCGCCACGTTCAGGTTGCTGCGCAGGCGGCAGATGTTCCCATTTCGGGCCACCTACCGAGCCAAATAGAATCGCATCTGCCTGCTCTGCGCCGGCAACGGTAGCCGGTGGCAGCGGTTCACCATGACGATCGATGGCGATACCGCCAACATCATATTCGCTAGTGGTAATACGCATGTCGAAACGCGTACGAATTGCATCAAGAACCTTCATGGCCTGCGCCATCACTTCCGGACCAATTCCGTCGCCTGGCAATACCGCGATATGAGAAGACTTAGACATAGTTACACCGTTTCCTTCTGATCTTTAAATTTACGCTGCAGTTCTTTTTCCACCTGCTTAGCACGCCAAATATTGTTCAACGCGTTCACCATCGCTTTCGCCGATGATTCGACGATATCGGTCGCCAGGCCAACGCCGTGGAATTTACGACCGTTGTAGTTGACCACGATATCGACCTGACCCAGCGCGTTCTCGCCGTGGCCTTTTGCCGTCAACTTGTAGTTAATCAGTTCGGCTTCAAAGCCGGTGATGCGGTTGATGGCCTGATAAACCGCATCAACCGGACCGTTACCGGTTGCGGCGTCCGCTTTGGTCTCTTCACCGCAGCCCAACTGCACGGAGGCCGTCGCGGTCACGCTGGAACCGGTCTGCACGTTGAATTCGTTCAACTGGAAATATTCTGGCTCTTCGTTCTGCTTATTGATGAAGGCTAATGCTTCCAGGTCGTAATCGAAGACCTGACCTTTCTTGTCGGCCAGCTTCAGGAAGGCGTCGTACAAGGTGTCGAGGTTGTAATCCGACTCTTTGTAGCCCATCTCTTCCATGCGATGTTTCACCGCAGCGCGGCCAGAACGGGAAGTCAGGTTCAGCTGGATTTTGTGCAGGCCGATAGATTCCGGCGTCAGGATTTCGTAGTTTTCGCGGTTCTTCAGCACGCCATCCTGGTGAATACCGGAAGAGTGGGCGAAGGCGTTGGAACCGACCACCGCTTTGTTGGCTGGAATCGGCATGTTGCAGATTTGGCTAACGGTTTGGCTGGTGCGGTAGATTTCCTGATGATTAATGTTGGTGTGGACGTTCATGATCTGCTGGCGGGTTTTGATCGCCATGATCACTTCTTCCAGCGCACAGTTACCGGCGCGCTCGCCTAAACCGTTCAACGTACCTTCAACCTGACGCGCACCGGCCAATACTGCGGCGATGGCGTTGCCGGTCGCCATACCCAAATCGTCATGGGTATGAACAGACAAGATGGCTTTATCGATGTTGGGAACGCGTGCTACCAACTGACCAATGATGTTGGCGTATTCGCCTGGCAAGGTGTAGCCGACGGTGTCCGGGATGTTGATGGTGGTTGCACCGGCATTAATCGCGGCTTCAACCATGCGGCACAAATCGTCGATTGGCGTACGACCGCCATCTTCACAGGAGAACTCAACGTCGTCGGTGTAGTTGCGGGCGCGTTTAATCATGTGCACCGCGCGTTCAATCACTTCCGGCAGCGTGCTGCGCAATTTGGTCGCGATGTGCATCGGCGAGGTAGCGATGAAGGTGTGAATACGGAACGCTTCAGCTACACGCAATGATTCGTATGCGGCGTCAATGTCCTTTTCAACGCAGCGTGCCAGTCCGCAGACGCGGCTGTTTTTAATGGTACGAGCGATGGTTTGTACGGATTCAAAATCGCCTGGAGAGGAAACGGGGAAGCCCACTTCCATCACATCCACGCCCATACGTTCCAACGCCAGAGCGATTTGCAGTTTTTCTTTAACACTCAGGCTAGCCTGTAAAGCCTGTTCGCCATCACGCAGAGTGGTATCGAAAATAATAACTTGCTGGCTCATCGTAATCTTCCTTATGCATTAACGTTGCCGGTGCTACGAGCATAAAAAAACCCGCGCATTGGCGCGGGTTTCTTAAACTTCAGCAGGTTCGAATCAGTTATTGATTCCGCCCACGAGTCTACCGCGCAAACTGGATGCGTTTAGTAGTAGACCGAGTAGGCGGAAAGAATGAAACATGATTCAAACCTCGTAAATTTTTTGTATGCACATATTGGTACTGGAATTGAGGTGTGAAGTCAACCTTAAGTGCAAGGGTATTTCTGTGACGTAAGAAGGGCGATGTGCTGTGATTTTTCAGCTGCGCAGAGCAATGGCATTAATTAGTAACAGGACAAGTGATTCCATCCACTTAAAAAATCGTTTAGAAAATAGAATTTATTTTAAATGATTGATAATTAATGTCTTATGCCAACAACGCGCATTTCTGGTAAAACAAGATTAGGCTTGTTGTTAAGAAGAATATGATGTGATCAGGCCGTTTTATAGATAATCACGCCAGAAAGTAATTATCACAAAAGATTGTGGACTGAGTGGTCAGGCAATATGAAAATCATATTTCTTAGAACACGCTGCAAATAATCTCTAAACCAGCATTTTCCTCTGTGGTTATGACGAAGCATTAGTTTAATCCTCGCAGGCAATAATCACGCTTCAGTGCCTTTATTGCCGGATTGGGCGCGACGTGGCGTCCTGGCGTTTGCAGGCCGGGTTGTCTGCGGTTATGGTAATCGACCTACTCTCAAATAATTAACTCAAGTAGATTCCCTGTACCTGGAAGGCGGAAAGAACGCCGCCTTCTGAGCATAAACATAAGGTTTTGATCTTAATTGGCGATCGGGGGCCGGATATCAGTGGCGTGCGGGAAACGCGAACGTCAGTGGATTCAGTCCCTCAAGCCTGGAGGCAGAAAATGGAGATGTTGTCAGGAGCCGAAATGGTCGTCCGTTCGTTAATCGATCAGGGCGTAAAGCAGGTATTCGGTTATCCGGGCGGAGCGGTGCTCGATATTTACGATGCGCTGCAAACGGTCGGTGGTATTGACCACGTATTGGTCCGTCATGAACAAGGCGCGGTGCATATGGCCGATGGCCTTGCGCGTGCGACCGGTGAAGTGGGCGTGGTGCTGGTGACTTCCGGTCCGGGTGCTACCAACGCGATTACCGGTATTGCAACCGCCTACATGGATTCAATCCCGATGGTGATTCTGTCGGGTCAGGTGCCTTCGTCACTGATTGGTTACGATGCGTTCCAGGAGTGCGACATGGTCGGCATCTCCCGCCCGGTGGTGAAACACAGCTTCCTGGTGAAAAACGCCGAAGAGATTCCTACCGTGCTTAAAAAGGCCTTCTGGCTGGCTGCCAGCGGTCGTCCGGGACCGGTGGTTATCGATCTGCCAAAAGATATCCTGAACCCAGCCAACAAGCTGCCGTACGTCTGGCCGGAAACCGTGAGCATGCGCTCATATAATCCGACCATTCAGGGCCATAAAGGACAGATCAAGCGCGCGCTGCAAACGTTACTGGCAGCACACAAGCCGGTGATTTACGCCGGCGGCGGGGCGATTATGTCGGGCTGCGAAGCCGAACTGCTGCAGCTGGCAGAGCAACTGAATATTCCGGTGACGACGTCGCTGATGGGCTTGGGCGTGTTCCCTGGCACCCATCGTCAGTGCATCGGAATGCTGGGTATGCACGGCACTTACGAAGCCAACATGACCATGCACAATGCCGATCTGATTTTCGGTATTGGCGTGCGCTTCGACGACCGCACCACCAACAATCTGGCGAAGTACTGCCCGAACGCCACCATTATGCATATCGATGTCGATCCGACGTCGATCTCCAAAACCGTCAGCGCGGACATTCCGATTGTTGGCGATGCGAAGCAGACGCTGGCGCAGATGTTAGAGCTGCTGGCGCAAAGCGATGCGAAGCAGGAACTCGATAGCTTGCGCGACTGGTGGCAAACCATTGAAGGCTGGCGTGGCCGTAAGTGTCTGGAATTCGATCGCACCAGCGACAAAATCAAGCCGCAGGCTGTCATCGAAACAATCTGTCGTTTGACCAAAGGCGAAGCTTACGTCACCTCTGACGTCGGTCAGCATCAGATGTTTGCCGCGCTTTACTACCAGTTCGATAAGCCGCGTCGCTGGATCAACTCTGGCGGTTTAGGCACCATGGGCTTCGGCTTGCCTGCGGCGCTGGGCGTGAAGATGGCGCTGCCGGATGAAACGGTTATCTGCGTGACCGGCGATGGCAGCATCCAGATGAACATTCAGGAGCTTTCGACCGCGCTGCAGTACGATTTACCGGTGCTGGTATTGAACCTCAACAACGGCTTCCTCGGCATGGTTAAGCAGTGGCAGGATATGATTTATTCCGGCCGCCACTCGCAGTCTTACATGCAATCGCTGCCTGACTTCGTGCGTCTTGCCGAAGCTTATGGTCATGTGGGTATCTCCATTGCGCATCCAGCAGAGCTGGAAGAGAAGTTGCAGCTGGCACTGGATACGCTGGCGAAAGGCCGTCTGGTGTTTGTGGATGTGAATATTGACGGCAGCGAGCACGTTTACCCGATGCAAATTCGTGGTGGTTCGATGGACGAGATGTGGTTGAGCAAAACGGAGAGGACTTAATTATGCGTCGTATTTTATCGGTTCTGCTGGAAAACGAATCCGGCGCATTGTCCCGCGTAGTGGGACTGTTCTCTCAACGTGGTTACAACATCGAAAGCCTTACTGTCGCGCCAACCGATGATCCGACCTTGTCACGGATGACGATTCAAACGGTCGGCGATGAGAAAGTGCTGGAGCAGATCGAGAAGCAGTTGCACAAGCTGGTGGACGTGTTACGTGTCAGCGAGCTGGGGCAGGGCGCTTACGTTGAGCGTGAGATCATGCTGGTGAAAATCCAGGCCAGCGGTTACGGCCGTGAAGAAGTGAAGCGCAGCGCGGAAATTTTCCGTGGTCAGATTATCGATGTCACGCCAACGCTTTACACGGTTCAGCTGGCAGGTACCAGTGATAAACTCGACGCGTTTCTTAACACCGTGCGTGACGTAGCAGAAATTGTTGAAGTGGCACGTTCAGGAATCGTGGGTGTGTCGCGTGGCGATCGCGTAATGCGTTAATCACCTTAAGTAACGATTTCATCTGATTCTAACCCGGCGAAATGCCGGGTTTTTTTATTTTATGCGCTTATCCAGGATGCGAGAGAAAAGCGGTTGCTCGGCGTAGTGTTCTGCGGTTAGATGTTACAAATGTTTTACCCATAGCTACTCTGCGGATATTTTCGCCAGCGCTGGCTTATCAGAATTAAGGTGTCACCGTGAAACTGGATGAAATTGCGCGCCTGGCAGGCGTGTCGCGCACCACGGCCAGCTATGTAATCAATGGCAAAGCGCGGCAGTATCGTGTCAGCGAAAAAACCGTCGAGAAAGTGATGGTGGTGGTGCGTGAACACAACTATCACCCGAATGCCGTCGCGGCTGGGCTGCGTGCTGGACGCACGCGTTCAATTGGTTTGGTGATTCCTGATTTGGAAAACACCAGTTACACACGCATTGCCAACTATCTGGAACGTCAGGCGCGTCAGCGCGGCTATCAGCTGCTGATTGCCTGCTCGGAAGATCAGCCGGACAACGAAATGCGCTGCATCGAGCATCTGTTACAGCGTCAGGTTGATGCCATCATCGTTTCAACTTCTCTGCCGCCAGAGCATCCGTTCTATCAGCGTTGGATCAACGATCCTTTACCGATTATCGCGCTGGACCGCGCGCTGGATCGTGAACACTTTACCAGCGTGGTGGGTGCCGATCAGGATGATGCGCAGGCGCTGGCGGCTGAATTGCGTCAGCTTCCGGTGAAAAACGTGCTGTTCCTTGGGGCGCTGCCGGAATTGTCGGTGAGTTTCCTGCGTGAACTCGGCTTCCGCGATGCGTGGAAAGACGACGATCGGCCCATTGATTACATCTATTGCAACAGCTTCGATCGTGCCGCCGCTGCCACGCTGTTTGAGAAGTACCTCGAAGATCATCCGATGCCAGAAGCGCTGTTCACCACGTCGTTTGGGCTGCTGCAGGGCGTAATGGACGTTACCTTGAAGCGTGATGGCCGCTTGCCAACCGATCTGGCGATTGCCACCTTTGGCGACCACGAATTGCTGGATTTCCTTGAGTGCCCGGTGCTGGCGGTGGGGCAGCGTCATCGCGACGTGGCTGAGCGCGTGCTGGAACTGGTTTTGGCCTCGCTGGATGAACCGCGTAAACCGAAACCGGGTTTAACCCGCATTCGTCGTAATTTATTCCGCCGCGGACAATTAAGCCGCCGCGCTAAATGAAATGCTGGGCAGTTCGCTGCCCAGCGTTAATTTAACCTGCAGATATTTCTTGCGAACTCTCCGGCGTAAATAAGCGTAAATAATCGCCACTCCAGCTAACAATTTAACCTTGCTGACTTTTCTTAATTGTTTACATCTCCTGCAGCGAGGCGTAGCAGAGCTGGCGCGATGATGCTGGGCTTCCTTTCAGAAATCCCCTAAAATGCCGCCGTCGTCGCAGATTGCAGGGCAAATATAATTCCGTGTAAAAGCGCTTTATTTTTCGCCAGTTTTCAATGTGCGAAAATTTTTATTCAATTATTCATCAGGTTAATATTTTATTTTGCGAATCCATGCCGATTAATTCCCTCTCTGATTAATTTCACCCGATGTAAATAGTGATATTCACTTGCCGTTGCGGCTTGACAAGGATTTCATCGGCTCCGTAAACTCGTTTCGTGGTAAAAAGTGGGATAAAGTGGTGAAAACGGGTGATTGAGGGGTAAGGCTGGCATGTTCCGTGGAGCAACGTTAGTCAATCTCGACAGCAAAGGACGATTAGCAGTACCAACGCGCTATCGTGAATTGCTTGTCGCAGAGTCTCAGGGGCAAATGGTATGCACCATTGACCTCCACCAGCCATGCCTGCTGCTTTATACCCTGCCCGAATGGGAAATCATTGAGAAAAAGCTGTCTCGCTTATCCAGCATGAATCCAGCCGAGCGTCGCGTGCAGCGACTGCTGTTAGGACATGCCAGTGAATGCCAGATGGATAATGCGGGTCGTTTGTTATTGGCGAACACGTTACGCCAACACGCCGGCCTGACCAAAGAAGTGATGCTGGTTGGACAGTTCAACAAGTTTGAGCTGTGGGATGAACAGACCTGGTATCAACAAGTTAAGGATGATATTGACACAGAACAGTCGGCTCAGGAGCCTTTATCTGAGCGGTTGCAGGACTTGTCGCTATAGCTATGCAGGAAAATTTCAAACACACCACAGTGCTGCTGGATGAGGCGGTAAACGGCCTCAATATCAGGGAAGACGGCATTTATATCGATGGCACTTTTGGTCGCGGCGGTCACTCGCGCTTAATTCTTTCTCAGCTTGGCGAGAAAGGGCAACTGATAGCGATTGATCGCGATCCGCAAGCGATAGCCGCAGCCGCTGAGATAAACGATCCGCGTTTTTCGATCGTCCACGGGCCGTTTTCGGCATTAGCGGAATACGTCGAAGAGCGCGGACTGACCGGCAAGATCGATGGCGTTTTGCTCGATCTGGGCGTCTCTTCACCGCAGCTGGATGATGCCGAACGCGGCTTCTCCTTTATGCGTGATGGGCCGCTGGATATGCGTATGGACCCAACGCGCGGGCAATCAGCCGCTGAATGGCTGATGAGCGCGGAAGAGGCAGATATCGCTTTCGTGATCAAAACCTACGGTGAAGAGCGTTTCGGTAAACGTATTGCACGCGCCATCGTTGAGCGCAACCGTGAACAGCCGATGACGCGCACCAAAGAGCTGGCAACGGTGATTGCCGCCGCGATGCCCGTCAAAGACAAATTTAAGCATCCGGCAACGCGTACTTTCCAGGCGATTCGTATCTGGATCAACAGCGAGCTGGAAGAGATTGATACTGCGCTGAAAGGTGCATTGTCGGTTCTCGCACCCGGCGGCAGGTTGTCGATCATCAGCTTCCACTCTCTGGAAGATCGCTTAGTGAAGCGTTTTATGCGCGATCAGAGCCGCGGTCCGCAGGTGCCAGCAGGCATTCCGATGACCGAGTCGCAGCTCAAAGCTTTAGGCGGACGTGAACTGAAAACACTGGGCAAGCTGATTCCTGGTGAAGCTGAAGTGAACGAAAACCCACGTGCGCGCAGTTCGGTGTTGCGTATCGCGGAGCGAACGGCGTCATGATTGGCAACGAGCGCCACAGCTTACCCGGTGTTATTGGTGGGGACTTGCTGCGATTTGGCAAGATCCCGCTGTTGCTGCTCATCGCAGTGCTGGTGTCCTCGGTGATCGTCGTGACCACTACGCACAAGACGCGCCTGTTAACGGCGCAGCGTGAACAGCTGGTGCTGGAGCGTGATGCGCTCGATATCGAATGGCGCAACCTGATTCTTGAAGAGAACGCACTTGGCGATCACAGCCGCGTAGAGCGTATAGCAACCGATAAACTGCAAATGCAGCATGTTGATCCTTCGCAGGAAAATATTGTGGTGCAGAAATAAGGAATCGCAGAACTCAATGAGTGGCGCAGGCAAAACGCTGAAGTTAAAAAAACAAGAAGATAAGGCCAGCTTTGTAAGCTGGCGCTTTGCGTTACTGTGCGGGTGCATTTTACTGGCGCTGGGCGGACTGCTGTCGCGCGTAGCATGGCTGCAGGTGATCAACCCTGACAAGCTGGTGAAAGAGGGCGATTTGCGTTCGCTGCGCGTGCAATCGGTGCCAACCGCGCGCGGCATGATCAGCGATCGTGCCGGTCGTCCATTGGCGGTGAGCGTGCCGGTGAATGCGATTTGGGCGGATCCGAAAGAGCTGACTGAACACGGCGGCGTCTCACTGGATAGCCGCTGGAAAGCGCTATCAGATGCGTTATCGATTCCGCTTGATCAACTCGCTGCACGCATCAACGCCAACCCGAAAGGGCGCTTTGTCTATCTGGCGCGCCAGGTGAATCCGGCGATTGGCGAGTATGTGAAAAAGCTTAAGCTGCCGGGCATCTATCTGCGTGAAGAGTCGCGCCGCTACTATCCGGCGGGCCAGGTTACCGCACACCTGATTGGTTTCACCAACATTGATGGTCAGGGCATCGAAGGCATCGAAAAGAGCTTCGACAAATGGCTGACTGGCGCACCGGGCGAACGTACCGTGCGTAAAGACCGCAACGGCCGCGTCATTGAAGATATCTCCTCGGTAGACAGCCGCGCCGCTCACAATCTCACGCTGAGCATTGATGAACGTCTGCAGGCGCTGGTGTACCGCGAACTGAATAACGCTGTGGCGTTCAACAAAGCCGAATCAGGCACCGCCGTGCTGGTGGATGTGAACACCGGCGAAGTGCTGGCGATGGCGAACAGCCCCGCTTACAACCCGAATAATCTCAGCAACACGCCGAAAGACGTGATGCGTAACCGCGCCATTACCGACATCTTCGAACCAGGTTCCACCGTGAAACCGATGGTGGTGATGACGGCTTTACAGCGCGGTGTGGTGAAAGAGAACAGCGTATTGAATACCGTGCCGTACCGCGTAAATGGTCATGAGATCAAAGACGTGGCGCGCTACAACGAATTGACCCTTACCGGGGTTTTACAGAAGTCGAGTAACGTCGGGGTTTCACGTTTGGCGTTAGCGATGCCCTCCTCAGCACTCGTAGACACTTACGCGCGCTTTGGGCTGGGTAAACCGACCAATTTGGGGCTGGTCGGGGAAAGTAGTGGCTTATACCCTCAAAAACAACGGTGGTCTGACATAGAGAGGGCCACCTTCTCTTTCGGCTACGGGCTAATGGTAACGCCGTTACAGTTAGCGCGAGTCTACGCAACCATTGGCAGCTACGGCATCAATCGCCCGCTGTCGATCACCAAAGTTGACCCGCCGGTAGCGGGTGAACGCGTTTTCCAGGAAGACCTGGTGAAAACGGTGATGCACATGATGGAAAGCGTTGCGTTGCCTGGCGGCGGTGGGGTTAAAGCCGCCATCAAGGGCTATCGCATTGCCATCAAAACCGGTACTGCCAAGAAGGTTGGACCGGATGGACGTTACGTTAACAAATACATTGCTTATACCGCAGGCGTTGCGCCTGCCAGCCGTCCTCGTTTTGCGCTGGTGGTGGTGATCAACGATCCCCAGGCCGGTAAATATTATGGTGGTGCGGTTTCAGCACCGGTGTTTGGCGCCATCATGGGCGGCGTGTTGCGTACCATGAATATCGAACCTGATGCGCTGCCGACAGTTGATAAGAACGAGTTGGTGAAGAATAGAAGTGAGGAATCAAGTGACAGATCGTAACCTGCGCGACTTACTGGCCCCGTGGGTGCCGGGTGCGCCGGCGCGTCCACTCCGTGACATGACACTAGATAGCCGCGCTGCGGCTTCTGGCGATCTGTTTATCGCCGTGGCGGGCCATCATGCTGATGGACGTCGTTTTATTCCGCAGGCTATTGCACAAGGCGTAGCGGCAGTGATTGCCGAAGCTGAAGGCGAAGCCAGCGATGGAGATATCCGCGAGATGCATGGCGTCCCGGTTATCTACCTGGCGCAGTTGCAGCAGCGTCTCTCTGCACTGGCCGGACGCTTTTATCAGCAGCCCGCAAGCAAACTGAAATTGATTGGTGTCACCGGCACCAACGGTAAAACCACCACCACGCAACTGATGGCGCAGTGGGCCAACTTGCTGGGTGAAACCGGCGCCGTGATGGGCACGGTCGGCAATGGCCTTTACGGTCAACTGGTGGCCACCGAAAACACCACCGGATCTGCGGTGGACGTGCAGCATGTGCTGAATGATTTAGTCGGGCAGGGCGCAACCCTGACGGCGATGGAAGTCTCCTCACACGGCTTGGTGCAGCATCGCGTTGCAGCCCTGCCGTTTGCGGCTGCGGTATTTACTAACCTGAGCCGCGATCACCTTGATTATCATGGTGATATGCAGAGCTATGAATCGGCTAAATGGTTACTGTTCTCTGAGCATCAGGTCGCTGAAGCCATCATCAACGCTGATGATGATGTGGGCCGTCGCTGGCTGGCGAAATTGCCAGATGCGGTAGCGGTCACCATGGAAGACAATCTGCAATCGGGCTGTCATGGCCGCTGGCTCAAAGCCACCGCGGTGGATTATCACGATGGCGGTGCGCATATCCAGTTCAGCTCCAGCTGGGGCAACGGCGAGTTTGATAGCCGCCTGATGGGCGCTTTTAACGTGAGCAACTTGTTGCTGGCGTTGGCTACGCTGCTGGCGCTGGAGTATCCGCTTGATGCGCTGGTCGCCACGGCGCCGCAGCTGCAGCCGGTGTGTGGTCGCATGGAAGTGTTTACTGCGCCAGAAAAACCTACTGTGGTTGTCGATTACGCTCACACGCCAGATGCGCTGGAAAAAGCGCTGGAAGCGGCGCGTCTGCACTGTGAAGGCCAGCTGTGGTGCGTGTTTGGCTGCGGTGGCGATCGTGACAAAGGCAAACGTCCGCTGATGGGCGCGATTGCTGAGCAATTCTCCGACATCGTGGTGATCACCGACGATAATCCGCGTAGCGAAGAGCCGATGGCGATTGTGAATGACATTCTCACCGGCTTACTCGATCCGGGCCGTGCGCGCGTGGTTTCCGGTCGTGCGCAGGCGGTCACCAACGCCGTGATGCAAGCCGGCGCCGATGACATCGTATTGGTGGCTGGAAAAGGCCACGAAGATTATCAAATCATTGGCAACCGCCGTCTGGATTACTCCGATCGCGACACCGTCGCCCGTTTGTTGGGGGTGATGGCATGATTCCCGTTTCGCTCAACACACTGGCCGAAATCAGCGGCGGTCAACTGCGCGGCGCGGACTTAACCATTGCCGATGTCACCACCGATACACGTAAAGTCACCGCCGGTAGCCTGTTTGTGGCGCTGGTGGGGGAACGTTTTGATGCGCACGATTTCGCTAACGATGCGATTGCTAACGGCGCGCAGGCGCTGCTGGTAAGTAAGCTGCTGAAGGTTTCTGTACCGCAGGTGGTTGTTGCTGATACGCGGATTGCTTTCGGGCAACTCGCTGCGTGGGTACGCCAACATGCGAAAGCGCGCGTGGTTGCCTTGACCGGTTCATCCGGCAAAACCTCGGTCAAAGAGATGACCGCCGCGATTCTGCGTCAGTGCGGCGAAACGCTTTACACCGCAGGCAACCTGAACAACGACTTCGGCGTGCCGATGACGCTGCTGCGTCTCACCAAAGAACATGCTTACGCAGTGATTGAGTTAGGCGCTAATCATCAAGGCGAAATTGCTTACACCAGCGATCTGGTGCGTCCGGAAACCGCGTTGGTAAATAACCTTGCCGCCGCTCATCTGGAAGGCTTTGGTTCACTGGCCGGTGTGGCGAAAGCTAAAGGCGAAATTTTTGGCGGCTTGCCGGTACACGGCACCGCGATCGTCAACGCTGACAGCAACGATCTGGCCAACTGGCAATCACAGTTTGTGGATAAAACCCTGTGGCGTTTCTCGCCGCAGCCGATGGCGGATGCAGAGTTCCGCGCCAGTGAAATCGTGCTGCGTGCCGATGCCACGCTGTTCACGCTGCATACGCCACGCGGTGATATCGCCGTGGAGTTGCCGCTGCCAGGCCGTCATAACATCGCAAATGCGTTAGCTGCTGCAGCGCTGGCATTGTCAGTAGATGCGCCGCTGACGGCGATTCAGGCTGGCCTTAAAACCTTGCAGCCTGTTCCTGGTCGACTATTTCCCATTCGTCTGGCGGCCAATCAACTGCTGCTGGATGACAGCTACAACGCCAACGTCGGTTCTATGACGGCTGCCGCGCAGGTGCTGGGCGATATGCCGGGTTACCGCGTGATGGTGGTGGGCGATATGGCTGAGCTGGGCGATGAAGCCGAACTGTGTCATCGCCAGGTGGGCGATGCGGCCAAAGCAGCAGGCATTGATTGCGTGCTGAGCACCGGAACTCTGAGCCAGTTGATTGGCGAAAGCAGCGGCAAAGGCGAGCATTTCGCCACTAAAACCGCGCTGACTGAACGTTTACGCACATTGCTGTCCGAACATCAGGACATCACTATTTTGGTTAAAGGTTCACGTAGTGCCGCCATGGAGCAGGTAGTACAGAGCTTACAGGAGAAAGGAACATGCTAGTCTGGCTGGCCGAACATCTGGTCGCATTTTATTCCGGCTTTAACGTCTTCTCGTATCTGACGTTTCGCGCCATTGTCAGCCTGCTGACCGCCTTGTTCATTTCTCTGTGGATGGGCCCGCGCCTGATTGCCTGGCTGCAGAAACTGCAGATCGGCCAGGTGGTGCGTAACGACGGTCCGGAATCACACTTCAGCAAGCGCGGCACGCCAACCATGGGCGGCGTGATGATCCTCACCTCTATCACCATTTCGGTGCTGATGTGGGCTTATCCGTCTAATCCATATGTCTGGTGCGTACTGGTGGTGTTGGTTGGTTTTGGCATCATCGGCTTTGTGGATGACTATCGCAAAGTGGTGCGCAAAGATACCAAAGGCCTGATCGCGCGCTGGAAATACTTCTGGATGTCAGTGATTTCGCTGGCCGTTGCATTCGCACTGTTTATCGCCGGTAAAGATACGCCTGCGACGCAGCTGGTGGTGCCGTTCTTTAAAGACATCATGCCGCAGCTTGGGCTGTTCTACGTGGTGCTGGCCTACTTCGTGATTGTCGGTACCGGCAACGCGGTTAACTTAACGGATGGACTTGATGGCTTAGCCATCATGCCAACGGTGTTCGTGGCAGCAGGCTTTGCGCTGGTGGCGTGGGCGACCGGTAACGTCAAGTTTGCCGAATATCTGCACATTCCTTATTTACGGCACGCGGGTGAATTGGTGATTGTCTGCACCGCGATTGTCGGAGCCGGACTCGGATTTTTGTGGTTCAACACCTATCCAGCGCAAGTGTTCATGGGCGATGTCGGCTCACTGGCGCTGGGTGGCGCGCTCGGCACTATCGCCGTGCTGCTGCGTCAGGAATTCTTGTTGTTAATCATGGGCGGCGTGTTTGTGGTGGAAACGCTGTCGGTGATTCTGCAGGTGGGATCGTTCAAGCTGCGCGGTCAACGCATTTTCCGCATGGCGCCGATTCACCATCACTATGAATTGAAAGGCTGGCCGGAGCCGCGCGTCATCGTGCGCTTCTGGATTATTTCGCTGATGCTGGTGCTGATTGGCCTGGCAACGCTGAAGGTACGTTAATCATGGCTGACTATCGGGGCAGAAAAGTCGTCATCATTGGATTAGGCATTACTGGCCTCTCCTGTGTTGATTTCTTCCTCGCGCAAGGCGTAACGCCACGCGTGATGGATACCCGTGTCTCGCCGCCGGGGCTGGACAAGCTGCCAGCCTCGGTGGAGCGCTATGTTGGCGGTATTAATAGTGATTGGCTGCTGGCGTCCGATCTGATTATCGCTAGCCCAGGCATCGCGCTGGCGCATCCTGCATTGAGCGAAGCCGCTGATGCCGGGATTGAAATCATCGGCGATATCGAGCTGTTCTGCCGTGAAGCGCAGGCACCGATTGTGGCGATTACCGGTTCGAACGGCAAAAGCACCGTGACAACGCTGGTGGGCGAAATGGCGCGTGCCGCTGGTTGGCAGGTGGGCGTGGGCGGTAACATCGGTTTGCCGGCGCTAACGCTGCTGAAATCGCCAGCACAGCTTTATGTACTCGAACTCTCCAGCTTCCAGCTGGAAACCACGCACAGTTTGAAAGCGGCCGCCGCGACGATCCTCAATCTCACCGAGGATCATATGGATCGCTATCCGCTGGGCATGCAGCAATATCGTGCCGCCAAGCTGCGCATTTACGAAAACGCCAGCGTCTGCGTTGTGAATGCTGACGATGGCATGACCATGCCGGTGCGCGGTGTTGATCAGCGCTGCGTGAGCTTCGGCATCAACCTTGGCGATTATCATCTTAATCAGCAGCAGGGCAGCACCTGGCTGCGGGCGAAGGGCGAGAAAGTCCTGAACACTGATGAGATGACGCTGGTGGGTCAACACAATTACACCAACGCGCTGGCAGCGCTGGCATTAGCCGACGCGGTGAACATCCCGCGCGCTTCAAGCCTGAAAGCCTTAACTACCTTTACCGGCCTGGCGCACCGCTTCCAGCTGGTGCATGAAGCCAATGGCGTGCGCTGGATCAACGATTCCAAAGCCACCAACGTTGGCAGCACCGAAGCGGCGCTGAACGGCCTGCAGGTAAAAGGCACGTTGTGGCTGCTGCTGGGCGGCGACGGCAAATCGGCTGACTTCAGCCCTCTGGCGCGCTATCTGCAGGGCGACAACGTGAAGCTGTTCTGTTTTGGTCGCGATGGCGATGCCTTAGCGGCATTGCGTCCGGAGATCGCCACGCGCACTGAAACCATGCAGCAGGCGATGACGCAGATTGCCGCCCAGGTCAAAGCCGGCGATATGGTGCTGTTATCACCGGCCTGCGCCAGCCTTGACCAGTTCCGTAATTTCGAACAGCGCGGCGATCACTTCGCGCAACTGGCGAAGGAGTTGAGCTGATGCGCATTCCTGGAGCCGGTATCGCCAATTATCTGTCAGTGCGCCTGCGCGATTGGGTGATGGGCGCGCGCGACAATGATGATGCGCCGATGGTGCTGTATGACCGCACGCTGCTGTGGCTGACCTTTGGTCTGGCGCTGATCGGTTTTGTGATGGTGACGTCGGCGTCGATGCCGGTGGGTCAACGTCTGAACGAAGATCCGTTCTACTTTGCCAAGCGTGATGCGTTCTACATCGCTTTAGCATTTGGCATGGCGCTGGTGACCTTACGCATCCCGATGGATTTCTGGCAGCGCTACAGCAATGTGATGCTGATGGTTTCAGTGGTGATGCTGCTGATCGTATTGGTGGTTGGTAGCTCGGTAAACGGTGCATCGCGCTGGATTGCCCTTGGCCCGCTGCGTATTCAGCCGGCTGAGCTCTCGAAGTTGACGCTGTTCTGCTATCTCGCCAGTTATCTGGTGCGCAAAGTAGAAGAGGTGCGTAACAACTTCTGGGGCTTCTGTAAGCCGATGGGCGTGATGGTGGTGCTGGCCGTGCTGCTGCTGGCGCAGCCGGACCTCGGTACCGTGGTTGTGCTGTTTGTTACCACGCTGGCGATGCTGTTCCTCGCCGGGGCGAAAATGTGGCAGTTCCTGGCGATCATCGGCTCCGGCATTTTCGCCGTGGTGCTGCTGATCATCGCGGAACCTTACCGTATGCGCCGCGTGACCTCCTTCTGGAACCCGTGGGAAGATCCCTTCGGCAGCGGCTACCAGCTAACGCAATCCTTGATGGCGTTTGGGCGCGGTGAGTTTTGGGGACAGGGCTTAGGCAACTCGGTGCAGAAACTGGAATATCTGCCGGAAGCGCATACCGACTTTATCTTCTCCATCATCGGTGAAGAGTTGGGTTATGTCGGTGTGGTTTTAGCGCTGTTGATGGTATTCTTCGTCGCTTTTCGCGCGATGTCGATTGGTCGCCGTGCTCTGGAGATCGATCAGCGCTTCTCAGGCTTCCTCGCTTGCTCAATTGGCGTGTGGTTTAGCTTCCAGGCGCTGGTTAACGTCGGTGCGGCTGCGGGCATGCTGCCGACCAAAGGTTTGACATTGCCGCTGATCAGTTACGGTGGTTCGAGTCTGATCATCATGTCGACCGCCATCGTGTTTTTATTGCGCATAGATTATGAAACGCGTCTGGCGAAAGCGCAGGCGTTTACCCGAGGTGCTCGATGAGTGGCAAACGGCTGATGGTCATGGCAGGCGGTACTGGCGGACACGTGTTCCCCGGTCTGGCCGTTGCCCATCACCTGATGGAACAAGGCTGGCAGGTGCGCTGGCTGGGAACCGCTGACCGAATGGAAGCGGATTTGGTGCCGAAACACGGCATTGAAATTGATTTTATCCGCATCAGCGGTTTACGCGGTAAAGGCGTGAAAGCGCAGTTGCTGGCGCCGGTGCGCATCTTCAATGCCTGGCGCCAGGCGCGTCGCATCATGAAGAGCTGGCAGCCGGATGTGGTGCTGGGCATGGGCGGCTATGTTTCAGGTCCCGGTGGTTTAGCCGCGTGGAGCTGCGGTATCCCGGTTGTGCTGCATGAGCAGAACGGCATTGCCGGACTGACCAACAAGTGGCTGGCGAAGATCGCCACCAAAGTGATGCAGGCGTTTCCCGGTGCGTTTCCAAATGCTGAAGTGGTTGGCAATCCGGTGCGTACCGATGTGTTAGCGCTGCCGTTACCGGCAGAGCGACTGAGCGCACGTTCCGGCCCGATTCGCGTGCTGGTGGTTGGCGGTAGCCAGGGCGCGCGCATCCTCAACCAGACCGTGCCACAAGTGGCCGCAGAGTTGGGTGAAGCGATTACGGTTTGGCATCAAACCGGCAAAGGTGGACTGGAAACCGTGCAGCAGGCCTACCGCGCAGCGGGTCAGCCGCAGCACAAAGTCACCGAGTTTATCGATGACATGGCCGAAGCTTACGCCTGGGCCGATGTCGTGGTGTGCCGTTCGGGCGCATTGACGGTGAGCGAAGTGGCCGCCGCAGGTTTACCGGCGATTTTCGTGCCGTTTCAGCATAAAGATCGTCAGCAGTACTGGAATGCGTTGCCGCTGGAAAAAGCGGGCGCAGCCAAAATTTTCGAGCAGCCGCAATTTACCGCAGCTGTGGTAGCGAACACGCTGCGTCACTGGGATCGCACCACATTGTTGGCGATGGCAGAAAAAGCCCGTCAGGTCGCGATTCCCGATGCAACCGAGCGGGTTGCAAATGAAGTGGCGCGCGTCGCGAAGTAATTAATCGGCCAGTTGATTTGGCCCGTACCTTTAGCAGGTACAAACGGGAAAAACAGGTAATTGAAACAGATGAATACACAACAATTGGCAAAACTGCGTTCTATTGTGCCCGAGATGCGTCGCGTCCGGCACATTCACTTTGTCGGCATCGGTGGTGCTGGCATGGGCGGTATTGCCGAGGTGTTGGCGAACGAAGGCTATCACATTAGCGGTTCTGATCTGGCACCGAACGCGGTGACACAGCATCTGGCTGCGCTGGGCGCGACGATTTATTTCAACCATCGTCCGGAAAACGTCACCGATGCCAGCGTTGTCGTGGTTTCAACAGCCGTGGCGCAGGATAACCCTGAACTGGTTGCCGCTCGTGAGCAGCGTATTCCCGTGATTCGTCGCGCTGAGATGTTGGCAGAACTGATGCGTTTCCGTCACGGCATTGCCGTTGCCGGTACGCACGGTAAAACCACCACCACTGCGATGGTGACCAGCATTTACGCGGAAGGCGGACTGGATCCGACCTTCGTTAACGGTGGTTTGGTTAAAGCCGCAGGTACGCATGCGCGCCTGGGCAGCAGCCGTTACCTGATTGCAGAAGCAGATGAAAGTGATGCGTCCTTCCTGCATCTGCAACCGATGGTGGCGATTGTCACCAACATCGAAGCGGATCACATGGACACCTATCAGGGCGATTTTGAGAACCTGAAACAGACGTTCATTAATTTCCTGCACAACCTGCCGTTCTACGGACGCGCGGTAATGTGCGTGGATGATGCAGTGATTCGTGACCTGATCCCGCGCGTAGGCCGCCAGGTAACCACCTACGGCTTTAGCGATGACGCGGATGTGCGTATTGAGAATTACGAGCAGCGTGGCGCGCAAGGGCATTTCACCATTATTCGTCAGGATAAGCCGGTGCTGAAAGTGACGCTGAACGCGCCGGGCCGTCATAACGCCCTGAACGCAGCGGCTGCGGTAGCTGTAGCCAGCGAAGAAGGTATTGAAGATAACGCGATTCTGGCCGCGCTGGAGAGCTTCCAGGGCACCGGACGCCGCTTTGACGTGCTGGGCGAGTTCGATACCGCCGCCGTTAACGGTAATCCAGGTAGCGCGATGCTGGTGGACGATTACGGTCATCATCCCACCGAAGTGGATGTCACCATCAAAGCTGCTCGTGCAGGCTGGCCAGACAAGAAGCTGGTGATGGTGTTCCAGCCGCATCGTTATACCCGTACCCGTGACCTGTTTGATGATTTCGCGAATGTGCTGTCTCAGGTGGATGTGTTGCTGATGCTGGATGTCTATCCGGCGGGTGAAGCCGCGATTCCGGGCGCAGACAGCCGTTCGCTGTGCCGCGCGATTCGTAACCGTGGCAAGGTTGATCCGATTCTGGTCTCTGAGCATGACGCGCTGCCAGACGCGCTGGCACCGTTGCTGTCGGGCGACGATCTGGTGATCGTGCAGGGCGCAGGCAACATAGGCAAGATTGCTCGCAAGCTGGCCGAAAACGCATTGCAGCCAGCCGTTAAGACGGAGGCGCGCCATGACTGAGAAAGTTGCAGTATTGATGGGCGGCACTTCGGCAGAGCGTGACGTGTCGCTGATGTCCGGTGCGGCGGTGCTAGCCGGACTGCGTGAAATGGGCATTGATGCGCATGCAGTCGATACGCGTGACGTGTCGGTGCTGGATCTGAAACAGCAGGGCTTCGCTAAAGCGTTTATTGCTTTACACGGTCGTGGTGGTGAAGACGGCACGCTGCAAGCGGTGCTGGAGTTCCTGCAGCTGCCCTACACCGGCAGCGGCGTGATGGCTTCCGCCATCACCATGGACAAACTGCGCAGCAAATTGTTGTGGCAGGGCAGGGGATTACCTTCAGGCAAATTTGTCTGGTTGACGCGTCAGCAGCATGAGCAAGGTTTAGACGCGGATATCACCGCCGCTATTGAGGCGCTAGGCTTACCGCTGTTTGTGAAGCCAAGCTGCGAAGGTTCTAGCGTGGGTATCAGCCGCGTGAACCATGCGGATGCTTTACCCGCAGCGCTTGAAGAAGCTTTTCGTCATGATGATGACGTACTGATCGAAGCTTTTCTGAGCGGCGCGGAGTACACCGTGGGCATCGTGGGTGAGCAAATTCTGCCTTCTATCAGAATTAAAACCGCCAGCGAGTTCTATGACTATGAAGCTAAATACATTTCTGACGATACTGAATACTACTGCCCGAGCGGATTAAGCGCCGAGCAGGAAGCAGAATTGCAGACGTTGGTGTGGTCAGCCTGGCGCGCATTGGGTTGCAGCGGCTGGGGCCGCGTCGACGTGATGGCTGACGGTGAAGGCAACTTCCAACTGTTGGAAGTGAATACTTCGCCTGGCATGACCAGCCACAGCTTAGTGCCGATGGCCGCGAAGCAAGCGGGATACAGCTTCCCGCAGCTGGTGGCGCGTATTCTGGAGCTGGCTGACTGATATGTCTCAGGCAGCGATACGAGTACGCAATCGCGAACCTCAGGAGCGGACACGTTCCGGGCGTAGCAACGGTGCACGACTGTTTGGCATGGTGTTCCTGCTGATTGTGCTGGGCATTATGGTGGCGGGCGGCCTCGTGGTGCTGAAGTGGATGAATGACGCGTCACGCTTGCCGTTATCGAAGCTGGTAGTGACCGGGCAAACCCACTACACCACGCATGACGATATTCGCCAGGCCATATTATCGCTTGGCGCGCCGGGAACTTTCATGTCGCAGAACGTGGATATCATCCAGCAGCAGATTGAGCGTTTACCCTGGATTAAGCAGGTCAGTGTGCGCAAGCAGTGGCCTGATGAGCTGAAGATAAATCTGGTGGAGTATGTTCCGGTGGCACGCTGGAACGACTCACACATGGTGGACGCCGATGGCGTCTCCTTCAGCGTCCCGGCCAGTCACGTTGGTAAAGAAACGTTGCCAATGTTGTACGGCCCGGAAGGCAGTGAAAATGAGGTGTTAGCTGGCTATCACACCATGAGTGATGTGTTAAAGGCTAACAAGTTTACCCTGAAGGTCGCGTCGATGACGGCGCGGCGCTCGTGGCAATTAGTGACCAGTGACGATGTGCGCATCGAATTAGGTCGAAGCGATACCATGAAGCGTCTGAACCGTTTTATTGAGCTTTATCCGGATTTGCAGCAGCAGGGCCAGAGTCAGAACCAGCGCATCACGTATGTTGATTTGCGCTACGATTCCGGCGCCGCAGTCGGTTGGGCCGCTGCACCGATAGAGCCACAGGACAGTAATCAGCAACAGAACCAGGCACAGGCTAAACCACAATGATCAAGGCAACGGACAGAAAACTGGTAGTAGGACTCGAAATTGGCACCGCGAAGGTGTCCGCCCTGGTTGGGGAAATTCTGCCCGATGGTATGGTCAATATTATTGGGGTGGGCAGTTGCCCGTCTCGCGGCATGGATAAAGGCGGCGTAAACGATCTGGAGTCGGTGGTGAAATGCGTACAGCGCGCCATCGATCAGGCTGAATTGATGGCGGATTGCCAGATTTCATCGGTCTACCTTGCTTTATCGGGCAAACATATCAGTTGCCAGAACGAAATCGGGATGGTTCCGATTTCGGAAGAGGAAGTGACTCAGGATGATGTAGAGAACGTGGTGCATACGGCGAAATCCGTTCGCGTACGTGACGAGCATCGTATCCTGCATGTCATTCCGCAGGAATATGCCATCGATTATCAGGAAGGCATTAAGAATCCAGTGGGACTTTCCGGCGTGCGTATGCAGGCGAAAGTACATTTGATCACCTGCCACAACGATATGGCAAAAAATATTGTCAAAGCCGTTGAACGTTGTGGCCTGAAAGTTGACCAACTGATTTTTGCTGGCCTGGCATCCAGTTTCTCAGTGCTGACAGAAGATGAACGTGAGCTGGGCGTCTGTGTTGTTGATATCGGTGGCGGTACAATGGATATCGCTGTCTATACTGGCGGTGCACTGCGTCATACCAAAGTGATCCCGTATGCCGGGAACGTGGTAACCAGCGATATCGCCTACGCTTTTGGTACGCCGCCGACCGACGCAGAAGCGATTAAAGTGCGTCATGGTTGCGCATTGGGCTCGATTGTCGGCAAAGACGAAAATGTCGAAGTGCCGAGCGTAGGTGGACGTCCACCGCGTAGCCTGCAGCGTCAAACGCTGGCTGAAGTGATTGAGCCGCGTTACACCGAACTGTTGAATCTGGTCAACGACGAGATTCTGCAATTACAGGAGCAGCTGCGCCAGCAAGGCGTGAAACACCATCTGGCGGCCGGTATCGTGCTGACCGGTGGTGCGGCGCAGATTGAAGGTTTGGCAGCCTGCGCACAGCGCGTATTCCATACGCAAGTGCGCATCGGACAGCCGCTTAACATCACCGGCCTGACAGATTATGCGCAGGAGCCGTATTACTCTACGGCAGTTGGCCTGCTGCATTACGGCAAAGAGTCACACATGAACGGTGATGCAGAAACGGAAAAACGTGCTTCAGTGGGCAACTGGTTTAAACGAATCAACAGCTGGCTGAAGAAAGAATTTTAATTTTTGAAAAAGGAGATCATGCTGGCAATGTTTATGATCTCCAGGCGACAGGCACATAACGGAGAGAAATCATGTTTGAACCTATGGAATTAACCAATGACGCGGTGATTAAAGTCATCGGCGTCGGCGGTGGCGGTGGCAACGCCGTAGAGCACATGGTACGCGAGCGTATCGAAGGTGTGGAATTCTTCGCTGTAAACACCGACGCGCAAGCGTTGCGTAAGACAGCGGTCGGCCAGACGATCCAGATCGGGACCAATATCACTAAAGGTCTTGGTGCAGGTGCGAACCCAGAAGTGGGTCGTAACTCTGCAGAAGAGGATCGCGAAGCACTGCGTGCTGCGCTGGATGGTGCAGACATGGTGTTCATCGCAGCTGGCATGGGCGGCGGTACCGGTACCGGTGCAGCGCCAGTTGTGGCTGAAGTGGCAAAAGATTTGGGTATCCTGACCGTTGCGGTGGTGACTAAGCCATTCAACTTTGAAGGCAAAAAGCGTATGGCTTTTGCTGAGCAGGGTATCGCAGAACTGTCTAAGCATGTCGATTCACTGATCACTATTCCAAACGACAAGCTGCTGAAAGTTCTGGGTCGCGGTATTTCTCTGTTGGATGCGTTCGGCGCAGCTAACGACGTATTGAAAGGCGCAGTGCAGGGTATCGCTGAACTGATTACGCGTCCTGGCTTGATGAACGTCGACTTCGCGGACGTGCGTACCGTGATGTCAGAGATGGGTTACGCCATGATGGGTTCAGGCGTGGCATGTGGTGAAGATCGTGCGGAAGAAGCGGCAGAAATGGCGATCTCTTCTCCACTGTTGGAAGACATCGACCTGTCTGGCGCGCGCGGCGTGCTGGTCAACATCACTGCGGGCTTCGACCTGCGTCTTGATGAGTTCGAAACCGTGGGTAACACCATCCGCGCCTTCGCTTCTGACAACGCAACCGTGGTTATCGGTACTTCTCTGGATCCAGAGATGAACGATGAACTGCGTGTGACTGTAGTTGCAACCGGCATCGGCATGGATAAACGCCCGGAAATCACTCTGGTGACCAACAAACCGGCCACTCAGCCAGTGATGGATCATCGCTACCAGCAGCACGGCATGGCGCCGCTGCCGCAGGAGCAGAAACCGGCTGCGAAAGTGGTGAATGACCAACCGGCGGCATCCAGCAAAGAACCCGATTACCTTGATATTCCAGCCTTCTTGCGTAAGCAGGCAGACTAAGAATATCCCGAGAATTGGGATTCTCCGCTCTTTGTGCTAAAGTATTCGCCCGCTGGTAATTTATACTGGCGGTCGGACAGGTAATATTGCGAGATAAAGCGATGATCAAACAAAGGACATTAAAACGTATTGTTCAGGCGACTGGTGTCGGTTTACATACCGGCAAGAAAGTCACACTGACGTTACGCCCTGCGTCGGCTAACACCGGGGTCATCTATCGTCGCACTGACTTGAATCCACCGGTAGATTTCCCGGCTGATGCAAAATATGTGCGCGACACCATGCTGAGTACTTGCCTGGTGAATGATGAAGGCGTGCGTATTTCAACAGTTGAACATCTGAACGCCGCATTGGCGGGCTTGGGCATCGACAACATTATTGTTGAAGTTGATGCACCGGAAATCCCGATTATGGATGGCAGTGCCGCGCCTTTTGTCTATCTGCTGATGGACGCAGGCATCGAAGAGCTGAACAGCGCGAAGAAATTCGTACGCGTTAAGCAAGCGGTGCGTGTGGAAGATGGCGATAAGTGGGCTGAGATCAAACCGTACAACGGTTTTTCACTCGACTTCACCATCGACTTTAAACATCCAGCGATCGACTCAAGCTCGCAGCGTTACCAGCTCAACTTCTCGGCTGAGAACTTTGTTCGCCAAATCAGTCGTGCGCGCACTTTTGGCTTTATGCGTGAAATCGAATATCTGCAGTCTAAAGGCCTGTGCCTGGGCGGTAGTTTAGATTGTGCGATTGGCCTCGATGATTTCCGCGTATTAAACGAAGACGGTCTGCGCTTTGAAGACGAATTTGTACGTCATAAAATGCTCGATGCGATCGGCGACCTGTTCATGTGCGGCCACAATGTTATTGGCGCGTTTACCGCCTTTAAATCTGGCCATGCGTTGAATAACAAGTTGCTGCAAGCAGTTCTGGCTAAGCAGGAAGCCTGGGAATGGGCGACCTTCGAAGATGAAGCTGAACTGCCGCTGGCATTCAAAGCACCAAATTTAGTTCTGGCGTAAGTCAGACATAAAACGGCAGGTTTCGCTGACACCCTCTCCGGTCAGTTGAACCTGCCGTTTTTTATTGCCTCGCTTTTAATCCTGCCAAACCGATCTCAATTCGCTGTAGTGACTGGCGAAACCCTGTACAAAAAAACGTGAATTCCGCCGAAGCCCCTTTAATCACTGGTGTCGAAGCCCCATATAAGTGCTATCATCTGGCGCTCACATAAGCTGGGTAACGCAGATTTTGGCGACCGCTTTATCACTTTATTCAATACATTGTGGACGGATTGTGATCGGGATTTTCTCACGCTGGCGACAATTAGGCAGACGCTATTTCTGGCCACATCTCCTGTTGGGGATGGTGGCGGCCAGTTTAGGTTTGCCTGCCTGCGCGCAAAGTTCTGAGCCCAAGGCAAATGATTCGCCGATCAGCAGCTTGTTTGTCGGCAATGTTGTCCACTTTGATCATCTTATTCGTCTGCAGGAAAGCGCGCGTCGACCGAACTTCAACGTCGATTACTGGCACCAGCATGCGATTCGCACGGTTATTCGCCACCTTTCGTTTAGCATGACGCCGCCCGCTCAGGCGGAGGCAAATCAAGCTGTGCCGCTGGCGGCACAAAAGCTGGCGTTGATTGGTTCGCTTCAGGCGCTGCTGACTTCTCCCGCGCAAGCGCTGACTGTTCTTGAGCCGCAACAAAACCTGCGTCACAACGAACCACAAATTCATTCTTCCGCTGATTGGCAGGCTGCTATTCATGGCATCCGCGCCGGGCCTTTCATTGCTTAACTGCTAACGTTTTTTCCACATCCTGTAACAGATTTTGCAGTCCGTGAGAACACGGCTGAATTGAGAAAAATTTATCATGTTAATCAAATTGTTAACTAAAGTGTTCGGCAGCAGCAATGATCGTACTCTGCGCCGTATGCGTAAAATCGTAGACGTCATCAATAAGATGGAGCCGGATTTCGTTAAGCTCTCTGACGATGAATTGAAAGCGAAAACTGACCTGTTCCGTGAGCGTCTGAAAAAAGGCGAGAGCCTTGAGAGCCTGATTCCTGAAGCCTTTGCCACCGTACGTGAAGCAAGTAAACGCGTATTCGGTATGCGTCACTTTGATGTGCAGTTGATTGGCGGCATGGTGCTCAACGAGCGCTGCATCGCAGAGATGCGTACCGGTGAAGGTAAAACCCTGACCGCGACCTTACCCGCTTATCTGAACGCGCTGAGTGGCAAAGGTGTGCACGTTGTTACCGTCAATGACTATCTGGCGCAGCGTGACGCCGAAAATAACCGTGCACTGTTTGAATTCCTTGGCCTGACCATCGGCATTAACCTGCCAAACATGCCGGCCGTGGCGAAGCGTGCAGCTTATGCCGCTGATATTACCTACGGCACCAATAACGAATACGGCTTTGACTACCTGCGCGACAACATGGCGTTCAGCCCGGAAGAGCGCGTGCAGCGTAAGTTGCATTACGCATTGGTGGATGAAGTCGACTCAATCCTGATCGATGAAGCGCGTACGCCACTGATCATCTCTGGTCCAGCGGAAGACAGTTCTGAGCTGTATACCAAAGTTAATAAGATCATCCCGCATCTGGTGCGTCAGGAAAAAGAAGACTCTGAAACCTTCCAGGGTGAAGGCGATTTCTGGGTCGATGAAAAAGCGCGTCAGGCGCACATGAGTGAGCGCGGTCTGGTAAAAGTCGAAGAGCTGCTGGTAAGCCAAAACATCATGGTAGAAGGCGAGTCACTCTACTCACCGACCAATATCATGTTGATGCACCACGTTACTGCGGCGCTGCGTGCTCATGCACTCTTCACTCGCGATGTTGATTACATCGTTAAAGATGGCGAAGTGGTCATCGTTGATGAGCACACCGGTCGTACCATGCAAGGTCGCCGCTGGTCAGATGGTCTGCATCAGGCGGTTGAAGCGAAAGAAGGCGTGGAAATCCAGAACGAAAACCAGACGCTGGCTTCCATCACCTTCCAGAACTACTTCCGTATCTACGAGAAACTGGCCGGTATGACCGGTACCGCGGATACTGAGGCATTCGAATTCAGCTCCATCTACAAGCTCGACACTATCGTGGTGCCAACCAACCGTCCGATGGTGCGTAAAGATATGGCCGATCTGGTCTACATGACCGAGAAAGAGAAGATCGACGCCATCATTGAAGACATCCGTGCCTGTACCGCCAAAGGGCAGCCGGTATTGGTAGGTACCATTTCGATTGAAAAATCGGAAGTCGTGTCCAACGAACTGACACGCGCTGGCATCAAACACAGCGTACTGAACGCCAAATTCCACGCCAGCGAAGCGGATATCGTTGCTCAGGCGGGTCAACCTGCGGCGGTCACCATCGCAACCAACATGGCCGGTCGTGGTACCGATATCGTGCTGGGCGGTAGCTGGCAGGCTGAGCTTGCCGCAATGGACGAGCCAAGCGAAGAGCAGATTCAGGCGATGAAAGAGGCATGGAAGCTGCGTCACGATGCGGTACTGGCTGCGGGCGGTCTGCATATCATTGGTACTGAGCGTCACGAATCTCGCCGTATCGATAACCAGTTGCGCGGTCGTGCGGGTCGTCAGGGTGATGCCGGTTCTTCACGCTTCTACCTGTCGATGGAAGATGCATTGATGCGTATCTTTGCTTCAGATCGCGTATCTAACATGATGCGTAAACTGGGCATGAAGCCAGGCGAAGCAATTGAACATCCATGGGTGACCAAAGCGATTGCCAACGCTCAGCGTAAAGTGGAAAGCCGCAATTTCGATATTCGTAAACAGCTGCTGGAATACGATGACGTTGCCAACGATCAGCGTCGCGCCATCTACAGCCAGCGTAACGAACTGCTGGATGTGTCTGATGTGTCTGAAACCATCAACAGCATTCGTGAAGACGTCTACAAAACCACCATTGATACCTACATTCCGCCGCAGTCACTGGAAGAGATGTGGGATGTTGCCGGTCTGGAAGAGCGTCTGCGTAACGACTTTGATCTCAATCTGCCTATTGCTGAGTGGTTGGATAAAGAGCCTGATCTTCATGAAGAGACGCTGCGCGAACGCATCATGACTCACGCTGCGGAAAACTATGCTGCCAAAGAAGAAGTGGTCGGCGAAGAGATGATGCGCAACTTCGAGAAAGGCGTGATGCTGCAAACGCTGGATTCGTTGTGGAAAGAGCATCTTGCGGCGATGGATTATCTGCGTCAGGGTATTCATCTGCGTGGTTATGCGCAGAAAGATCCGAAGCAGGAATACAAGCGTGAATCCTTCTCTATGTTTGCGGCGATGCTGGAATCACTGAAATACGAAGTAATCAGCACCCTGAGCAAAGTTCAGGTGCGTATGCCAGAAGAAGTGGAAGCGATGGAGCAGCAGCGCCGTGAAGAAGCAGAGCGTTTAGCGCAGCAGCAACAGCTGAGCCACGTTGATGATGCCACCGCCGCAGCCGAAGCGTTAGCAGCACAGGGCGGAGAACGTAAAGTTGGGCGTAACGATCTTTGCCCATGTGGTTCCGGCAAAAAATACAAACAGTGCCACGGTCGTCTGGCCTGATAAAAAAGGAGCCTTCGGGCTCCTTTTTTTCGCTTACGATTTAGCGTGTTATCGCCATTAGTTTCTCTTCGTTTAGGCGCACGCCATGATACGGCAGCGTCACCAGCAGACCATCCGGCAAGCCAGCTCGCTTCAACAGCGCCCGACTTTGGAACAGTAGCTGATGGTAATTGTTGTCGCTAATGCTCGGATAGCTCTCATTCCATACCGTGGCAATAATCTGACGCTTGGAGGTAATCCGCAGCAGCAGGCAGGAGAAAAATCGTTTTTGCGCTTCATTCAAGGAAATAACTTTGTGTTCAGGCCACCATGTTAAGGTGTTCTTAGCACTGTCTAACGTCAGGATGTCATGAAATACCAGATGGCGTAGGGCATGTAATTGTTCCGGCGTATTTTGCGCCAGAAACGTTGTTTCTTTGAATTCCATAGGTAATCGGGTTTGGCAGAAGAAAGTGGCTGCGAGTATTCCCAACATTCCCGGTTGCGATCATTACGACATGTCTTAATCACTGGCTTTTGTGCGGCGCGGGACGTCACTTTCCTCTCAACGGTTAACATCACTCCATGTCTGATTTACACTCAGCGCTCATTTATTAAAAGCGGAATCCAGCTTATGAAACACCTGCAGGTTGCGGTGGGCATCATTCGCAATACAGAACGTCAAATCTTCCTTGCCCAGCGTGCGGCAAGCTCCTATATGGCGAATAAATGGGAGTTTCCTGGCGGAAAAATTGAACAAGATGAATCTGCCGAGCAGGCGCTCAAGCGTGAGTTGATGGAAGAAACCGGTATTGAAGTTACATCGGCAAGCGCGATTGGTCAGGCCGATCACAGTTATGAAGATCTGCGCGTTACGCTGCATTTCTTTCTGGTTGAAGGCTGGAACGGCGAACCTTATGGCCGCGAAGGTCAGCCACAGCGTTGGGTCGAACAGCAGGATTTGGTCGCGGATGAATTTCCGCCTGCGAACCATGAACTGATTAGCCGATTAGTGGCTGGCAAGATTTAAGTGAAGGGGCGGAAAGCCCCTTACTTTTTACTGCTGTTCTTCGCTCCAGTCATCGCTGTCCATCTGGTCACCGCTGCTGGGGATGCGTTTCTCTTCTGCTGCCCATTCACCTAAATCAATCAGTTGGCAACGTTTACTGCAGAATGGCCGCCACGGGCTCAACTCATCCCAAATCACATCGCGACGACAGTTGGGGCAAGGTACGGTAATCATCTCTTCCGGCATAACGTCCTCTAACAACAAGCTAATTCAAAATTCAGTCGCGCGGGTACTTCTCCGCGTTCGCTGTCTAACGGCAGGAAACGAATCGCATAACGGCTTTTGTGGCCCGAAACTTGCGGATACAGCGCGTCTTCCAGCGTCAATTGCAGGCGCAGCAAATCAGATCCTTCGGCGTTGTCCTGATAAAAGCCGTTGAGGCTGGTTTGATGACGAAAGACGCCAGACTGACGCACTAAATCGAGGATCATGGTCAAACTATTGCGCAGCGGATTCAGTGATTCCAGCCAACCATTGACCTGAACATCACGCACCGCTTGCTCCTGATGCAGCCAGATATGCAGGCTTGGTAGATCGAAACTGCAGCAGCCGCCGGGAATGCTCAGTCGCTGACGCACCAGAGCAACCAGGCGATCTTCTCGTAACTGTTGGCCCATGCGCGGTGCCGCCATCAGCTCGCTTGAGTATTGCTTCAACTGCTGACGCAAATTATTCACGCGCAGTTCGTCAATGCCCGGCACATCCAGCCATGCGCGTAATTTTTGCTGTTGGCGCTCCAGTTCTTTTAGCAATTCAGTGCGCATATCGCCGCGCTCAAAAATATCCAGCAAATCACTGAGGATGCGGAACACGCCAAGCGCTGATACCGAACCGCTAACCGGCACCGTTTCATGCAGCTGATCAATCAGATATTCGACGCGCAGCCAGGTACGCATCTTCTCATTCAAAGGGTGTTCAAACAGAACCACTGTGCTCATGATGTTAATCCTTTCCGGTTGCTGCCAGGCGCAGATAGCGCTGGTGAAGCTCAGCAACGCGCCGTAGCACCTGCTCAGGTGTACCGCTGTTATCAATGATGTCATCCGCATAGGCTATGCGCTGTTCGCGACTGGCCTGTGCGGCAAGAATATTTTTCGCCTGACTCAGCGAAATGCCATCCCGCTGTTGTGTGCGTTGCAACTGCGTGGCGGTATCCACATCCACAACCAATACGCGATCGGCCTGATGCTGTAAGCCGTTTTCGACCAACAGCGGCACCACCCAAAGCACATAAGGTGAAGTAGCCAGTAACTTTAATTGTTGCGTGCGGGCATTAATGAGTGGATGAAGCAATTGATTGAGCCAGTTTTTCTCTTGCGGCTGCTGGAAAATAATTTCACGAAGCCGTGCACGATAGAGCGTGCCTTCTGCCGTCAGAATGGTGTCTCCATGACGCTGAGCAATCGCCTTTAAGGCCGGCGTTCCAGGCTCAACAACTTCTCTGGCAATGACGTCAGCGTCAATAATATCAACGCCTAGCGCTGCGAAAGCATTGGCAATAGTGGTTTTACCACTGCCAATGCCGCCGGTGAGCGCAACGGTATAAGGCATAGCGTTCTCGCAAAATTTATATCGTGAGCGGCGATCAACCACAGCAAGATGAGAGCATGATCACAATCAATTTTCTCAGCTAAATTTAAGGGATTGTAGCCTAAATAAAGTGAAATTCGCAGTCTTGTCGCGGAACGAATGGCGCGTATGATAACGACACTGGAGCCGTGAGCGCTACCCGAACTGCGGTTCGTCGTCACTAACCAGGATAATCAGCTATGCGCATTGAAGAAGATCTAAAATTGGGCTTTAAAGATGTTTTGATCCGCCCAAAACGTTCCACGTTGAAAAGCCGTTCCGAAGTTGAACTGGAACGCACCTTCACCTTTAAACACTCAGGCTTGAATTGGAGTGGTATACCGATTATTGCCGCCAACATGGATACCGTCGGCACTTTCACGATGGCTGAAGCCCTGGCGAGTTTTAACGTATTGACCGCAGTGCATAAACACTACAGCGTGCAAGAGTGGCAGGCATTTGTGCAGCGCGTGCCAGCGGCGGTGCTGAGTCATGTGATGGTCTCATCCGGTACCTCAGAATCAGATTTCACCAAATTATCCGCCATTTTGGCGCTATCACCACAGCTTAACTTTATCTGCATCGACGTTGCTAACGGCTACTCTGAGCACTTTGTTCAGTTCCTGCTGCGCGTGCGTGAAAGCTTCCCAGATAAAACCATCTGCGCAGGCAACGTGGTCACCGGTGAAATGGTGGAAGAGCTGATTTTGTCTGGCGCAGACATTGTCAAAGTGGGCATTGGCCCCGGCTCGGTTTGCACCACTCGCGTGAAGACCGGCGTTGGCTATCCTCAGCTTTCGGCCGTTATCGAGTGCGCGGATGCGGCACACGGCTTAGGCGGACAGATCGTCAGCGACGGCGGCTGCTCGGTTCCGGGTGACATTGCCAAAGCTTTTGGTGGTGGCGCAGACTTCACCATGCTCGGCGGCATGCTTGCGGCCCATGATGAGTGCGAAGGAACCGTCGTTGAAGATCAGGGCGAGAAATTTATGCTGTTCTACGGCATGAGCTCCGAATCGGCAATGAAACGCCACGTTGGCGGTGTTGCGCAATACCGTGCGGCGGAAGGAAAAACCGTGCGCCTACCGGTGCGCGGCCCGGTTGAGGAGACGGTTAAAGATATTCTCGGTGGCTTGCGCTCAGCCTGTACCTACGTCGGTGCCGAACGATTGAAAGAGCTGACGAAACGCACCACCTTTATCCGCGTCGCTGAACAAGAGAACCGCGTGTTCACCCGCTGATCTCAGACAACGGGCGCGCACCGTGCGTGCCCGTTAGCGAATTGCATCGCCAAGACCAAATACCGGCAGATACATCGCAATCACTAACGTGCCAACAATTCCGCCAATTACCACCATCATCATTGGCTCAAGCGATGCCGCCAGAGCATCAGCGCGCGCTAACGTTTGTGCTTCATGCCATTCCGCCAGACGCGCCAGCATCACATCCAGCGCACCCGCTTCTTCGCCTACTCGGATTAGCTGGGCACAAAGGGGAGTGAACAGCAGATGTTGCTGCAGCGCCTGATGCAGCGGCGCACCCGCAGCAATGTGTTGCTGCAACTGAATGATGGCATCGCGCCACAACCGGGAAACCAGCGTCACCTCAACTGCCTGCAGACTTTGCAGCAAGGTTAAACCGGATTGCTGCGTAAGTTGCAGGATGGCGTATATCTGGCTGAGCTGCCCGCCGCGCCACAGCGGTGATAACAGTGGCATGCGCAGCAGCCATTGATGGACGCGCTTCTGCCACGCTACTGAACGACGATAAATTTGCTGCACAATCCCGATAAATACGGCGCATATCAGCGACAGCGGCAGTGCAGCTTTTTGCAGCAGTTCTGAGAGCGACATCACTGCGGCAGTAAAAGCGGGCAGCGGCGCATCAAAGCTGGCATAGACGGAGACAAACTCCGGCAAAACAAACAGCAGCATGCCAGCACTGACCGCCAGCGCTACCAGCAATATAAACAGCGGATAACGCAGCGCCTTGACCACTTTCTGCCGTAAGTATTGCTGTTTACTTTGCTGCTGCGCTAACTGGCGACAGCACTCATCGAGCTGGCCGGTTAACTCACCCACTTGCATCAAAGCTGGAAACAATGGTGGAAAGATCTGCGGCCATTCCTGCAAGGCTTGCGAGAAGGGCTCACCGGCGATAACGCGGCGCTGCAATCCCTTAAGTAATACCCGCCAACCGGCATGGGGATGGCCTTCTGCCAACAGAATCAAACTTTCCGCCAGCGGCAAACCGGCCTTCAGCAGCGTCGCCAGTTGCCGCACCAGGTCGATTTTCTGCTGCCACATCCAGTCGCGCGAACGCCAGCATTTTCCACGCTGCCAGCTCACCGGCAGCATGCCGCGATCGGAGAGTTGATTGAGCAACGCATCCTGGCTGGCATTGAGGGATTCGCCTTCCTGCAGCACGCCCATGGTATCGAGCGCCTGCCAGCGGAAATGATAGAGATTAGCCATCGCCCAATCCCACCACGCGCTGCATCTCTTCAAAAGACGTATCGCCGCGACTAACCGCTTCCAGCCCCGCAGCCAGCAAGGTTTTCATTCCCTGTTCATTTGCCAGCGTGAGCAGATGTTCCAGCGGCATATCTGCCGAGATAGCATTTTGCAATTTGCTGGTTACCGGCAAGACTTCAAACAGCGCCAGCCGCCCGTAATAGCCGGAGAAGCAGTGATCGCAGCCGGGCGCTCGCCAGGTTTGCAGCGTACCCGGCCAGAGTTCGGCCGGCAGATGGGCGATAGCTTGTCCTGGCTGGCGACAATGCACGCACAGGCGCCTGACCAGACGCTGCGCCACCACCAACTGCAGAGCGGGACCCAGCAGATAACCGGGAATATCCATCTGGCGCAGGCGTGTCAACGTTTCAGCGGTTGAGTTGGTATGCAATGTGGAAAGTACCAGATGGCCTGTCTGCGCTGCTTTGACGGCGATGCTTGCCGTTTCGGCATCACGGATTTCCCCGACCATAATCACATCGGGATCCTGACGCAGCAGGGCGCGCAGTACACGGTTGAAATCGAGTCCGCTGCGCGGCTGGATCTGCGTTTGATTAATGCCATCCAGCGGGATCTCAACCGGATCTTCCACGCTGCATACATTCTTCTCCGGCACATTAAGCGCACTTAACCCGCTATAAAGCGTGAAGGTTTTGCCGCTGCCGGTCGGGCCGGTGACCAGAATCAAACCCTGCGGTTTCGCCAGCGCACTTTTCAGCAAACGCAGCTGGGCGGCGGGCATGCCGAGTTTATCGAGCGTGATGGCGCTATTTTCACTTTGCAGCAGTCGCACCACGGCTTTTTCACCCTGGCTTACCGGTAGCGTTGAAAGACGAAACGCCGCCAGTTTGTCCTCTATTTCTAGCGTAAATTGCCCATCCTGCGGCAGACGCCGTTCGGCGATGTCCAATCCACCGAGGATTTTCAGGCGCGCCAGGATTGCAGCGGGTTGTGCTTCAGAGGGCTGAGGCAGTTTGTGCAACACGCCATCAATGCGCAGACGCACCCGCAATCCATGGCGCTGTGGTTCGAAATGCACATCTGAGGCGCGGCGCTGAATGGCCTGACGCAAAATCTGATCGACCGCGTTAATCGCTGACTCCGCGCTGGCATGTTCTCGCGGTGCTGCGGCGGCATCCGGTTCGTGCAGTAACTGCTCAAGGCGTGCTGCAGGCCAGCACTCGATATCTACCTTGCACTGGCTGGCGAACTGTAACGCCTCCAGCAGCAGTGGATCGGGCGTGTCGGCTACCGCAACGCGCAGCAGCGTGGCGTCGTGGTGCAGAATCACCGCCTGATAACGTGTGCACAACGTATGCAATGCACTATTAGGATTGTCCATCAGTTGGCATCCTTGTCGGCAAAGCGGAACTGCTCGAGGCAGCTATCGCGCAGGCTGCTGTTATCGCTGGTGCAACTGCGTTGCCAGCTCAACGTGCCATCGGTTGCGCTCCAAATCGGCAGCATTTCAACCGTCAATCCGCTAAGACTTTCCTGGCCAGTCAGGTTGATGGTTCCGTTAACCACGCTGAGCGTTGCCACATAGCGTGAACCTTTGGCCACCGGAATACCGCGTTGTCCTGCCTGACACTGCGCCGGTCCACCACGTTCAATGGCGCAGAGTTCTACGGCTGTTTTGTACGAAACCATGGTTTGCAGCATGTCGGTGAGTGCTGCGCGTTGCAGGTAGTTTTGGTAGGCCGGTAAACCGATGGCGCTGAGAATGGCGACGATGCCAATCACAATCATCAATTCGATAAGAGTAAAACCGCGTTGTCTGTCCATAGTGAAGCTCCTTGTTGTGGAGCCGCTACGGTAGAAAAGGGCGAGGGAAAGCGGAAGTCAGACCTGCGCGAGGCTGGAAAGCATCACGCAGAAAATCGTCAAAATTACAGCGGAGAGAACAGCGTTTTGGAAGCCATCTCGCATATCTGCCGCGCTAACCGGCGGCAAACGCAGAGCATCAAAGTTCGCGAAAACGCATCGACAGATCCAGCGCACGCACATGTTTGGTCAGCGCGCCGACAGAGACATAATCAACGCCGGTTTGGGCAATTTGCGGCAGCGTGGTTTCGGTTACGTTGCCAGAAACTTCCAGCAAAGCTCGCTTGTTGGTTAGCGCAACCGCTGCATGCATCATCTCAAGGCTGAAGTTGTCGAGCATGATGATGTCCGCTCCGGCATCGATGGCATCCTGCAGTTCCGTCAGCGATTCGACTTCAACTTCTACCGGCACATCGGGCGACAGCCACAGCGCTTTTCCGACGGCGTTACGCACCGAGCCGCTGGCGATGATATGGTTCTCTTTAATCAGGAAAGCATCCGACAGGCCTAAACGGTGGTTGTTACCGCCACCGCACAGCACTGCATATTTCAGCGCGGTACGCAGGCCAGGTAAGGTTTTACGCGTATCCAGCAGCTGGGTTTCGCTGCCCGCCAGCAGGGCGACATAACGGCTGACCTCGGTGGCCACGCCGGACAGTGTTTGCACGAAATTGAGCGCGGTGCGCTCTGCGGTTAACAGCAGGCGCGCCGGACCGGTAAGCTCGAACAGCAGCTGATCGGCAACCAGTGTTTGTCCATCTTCAATATGCCAGGTAAGAGTGACTTTATTGCCGAGCTGGATAAAGACTTCTTCCACCCAGCGTTTACCACAAAAAACACCGGCTTCACGGGTGATGACTTTTGCCACCGCCTGTTTTTCTGCCGGCAGCAGCAACGCGGTGATATCGCGATCCGCATCCACTTCGCCGCCTAAATCCTCCTGAAGCGCCCGGGCAACGGCTTCCGGGATATCCTGCTCTATACGTTTAATCAGTTCCTGACGGCGATGATCGGGATCGTAACGACGCGTTGCCATGGTTTTGCCACTCCACAAGACGAGATTTTGTGCGCTCACCTTAGCCTGATTTATCGGTCATTGCCAGTTGCTCGCGGTGAAATGTTTAGTATCCTGAACTCACCTGCAGCGGCGCATTAAGTCGCAAGTCTGCTGGGTGAAACATGTTATTCTCAGCCTGATTTTGCTTAGGATTTAACAGCATGAAACTGGAAGAGGGCTGGATTACCAGCGCGCGTAAAGTACCTTCACCACACTTCAATCAGCGTCCAAATGATGAAGTGCCCTCGCTGTTGGTGATTCATAACATCAGCTTACCGCCCGGTGAGTTTGGCGGGCCGTGGATCGATCGCTTGTTTACCGGCACGTTGCCTGCCGATGCGCATCCCTATTTTGCTGATATCGCCCATTTACGCGTGGCGGCGCACTGTTTAATCCGCCGCGACGGCGAGCTGGTGCAATACGTCTCTTTCGATCAGCGCGCCTGGCACGCCGGCGTGTCGCAGTTTGAAGGGCGCGAAAGCTGTAACGATTTTTCCATGGGCATTGAACTGGAAGGCACCGACACACTGCCCTATACCGATGCGCAGTACGCGACTTTGCAACAGGTGACTCACCTGCTGTTGCAGCACTATCCGTTGACGCCTGCGCGCATCACCGGCCATAGCGATATCGCACCAGAGCGGAAAACCGATCCCGGTTCCTCTTTTGACTGGTTGCGCTATAAAGAATCCATCAGGCAGGAGAATCCCTGAGACAGCAGGAGCGGGTATGACGTTGTTTAGCTTGTTATTAGTTTTAGGTTGGGAACGCCTTTTTAAATTGGGTGAACATTGGCAACTGGACCATCGGCTTGAGCCGCTGTTTCGTGGCCGCCAGCGTTTTTCCCTGCTGCGTACGCTGATGATGACAGTGATAGCGATGCTGATAGTCTGGCTGGTGGTGTGGAGCCTGAAAGGCATTCTGTTTGGCGTGGCGCAACTGTTGTTCTGGATTGTGGTGGGATTGCTGTGTATCGGCGCGGGTTCGGTACGACTGCACTATCACAGCTATCTCAAAGCGGCGAGTCATGACGATGAAGCGGCGCATCAGGCGATGGCGGCCGAACTGACGCTGATTCACGGTGTGCCGGTCGAGTGCAGCGAGCGCGAGTTCCTGCGTGAACTGCAAAACGCGCTGATTTGGATTAACTTCCGCTTCTATCTTGCGCCGCTGTTCTGGTTTGTGGTCGGCGGACCTTACGGCCCGGTGCTGCTGGTGGGTTATGCGTTTCTGCGCGCCTGGCAGAGCTGGCTGGCGAAACATCATTCGCCGCTGGAGCGCTCGCAGTCAGGCGTTGATCGTCTGCTGCATGTGCTGGACTGGATCCCGGTGCGTTTGGC